>JAPOQT010000135.1 GCA_026710525.1 Pseudomonadota bacterium | reverse complement strand
TGAATAAAATCAAACCACAGAGAGCTTCAAAAGACGAAAGGGCGAGGGCATCACACTCGGACATATCCTCACCATGTATTGGGTAGCTCTCAATAATATTTTCCAAGTGTTCAAAAAGATACTTCAGGGCTGGATTTTCCATCCGGCCAGAGTCACCATCAGATGCGAGTAGTTGGTGATTTTCTTTGGTAACAATATCGATCCAAAGTCGATATAGCATCAGCTCACAGTTAAACTCAATAGCACCAGTGAGTGTGAGACCGAGTAAAGAAATAGCTTCCCTATCTCTGCCCTCAAAGCTATCACTGAGAATTTTCTGATAAACCGATAAGAAATGAGTGCCACTAAGTTGCTGATCTGCTGTAAACTTCTGCCTATGAACCTGGGTGTCCACTGTGGATGCACTCAAATCCATTGTTGGTAAACCTTCTTTGCCAGCACCTGAAATATGGCTAGTAGGCTTCTTGTCACGAGACGACTGTTTCATAAACTCCTCCCCTAGTTATGAACATTGTTCTTAGTTAACGGTTATCAAACCGATCACATAAATAAAACAGGGGGAAAAAAACACCCATAACCCTCTGAACAGAGATGAGTCTTATCTCATAATAGGCTCAAAATAAGGGAAAAATCCCTAACATCCCCGACTGGGATCAGATGTAATAAATAAGTTATCGTGTGCTATTAAAAATATTTTTTATATTTAACAAAATAAGCTCTAAGACGTTAGTAGTTCACAGGCTAAGACGGTCAATATGACTGCTCATATTTTCGATGCCAATGCCGTCCTTAATGGCAAGATGGCGACCATACTTGACGATATATTTACCATCGAGACCTTACTTACTGGCTTCATGATAATGGGTGATATAAACGTCCAGGGTAACTGATACATCCTGAGCCGAAAATAATACTTGCTTAAGTCAGATAAATAAGAAATGATGTATTATTGATTTATCCTGCCAGTTGGTAGGCAGTGAATGAAATCACAAAAGTACCCATCATTTATTAAAATCAAGGAACATATTATGGAAACTCAAAATCTCCCAGGTCACAACCAACGCACAAGTGGTAAGTTGTTTTTAGGTGAGTTAGCAAAATACCCAACAGCTCAGAATACTGAGGGTAAAAAAAACCCACTCTTAACGGATTACGATTTATTTCCTTATCAACGGGTTAAGCCTGAACACATTGTGCCTGCTGTCACTTGGCTGCAAACATACGTCGAAAAAGAAATCGCTCTCCTTGAGGAGAACCCAGCATCAGCAACCTGGGAAAATACCTTAGGCCATCTTGAGGAAATTGGTGCCACTATGGCCCGAGTAACTTATCCTATTTATGTCCTATATGGATTAGACCAGAAAGATGAATGGCGCACTCCTTTCCTTGAGGCGCAGAACATGTTGGTACCACTCTCTTTAAGAATTAACCAGTCAAAAAAGTTGTACCAAAAAATTCAAACACTGATGTCATCCAGCGAATATCAAGGTTTTTCATCAGCACAAAAAAGAGCCCTCGAACAATATCACCGGACACAAGAATTGTCAGGGATTCACCTTGATGGCGAGGAGCGTGACAGGTTTCTACAAATGAAAAAAGAACTATCGAAATTATCTACTCAGTTTGGCAATAACGTCACAGATAGTGTTAAAGCATATTCTTACGAAATCACTGATAAATCAGAACTAGATGGTGTGCCTGATCACACCATGTCTTTGCTTAGTGATAGTTTTGCGCGCCAAACGAAAAAACCTACCACACCAGAAAAAGGCCCGTGGCTCGTGACCCTCGCATCTCATTTATATAGTGACATTATGAAATATTGTCATAACCATGATTTACGCAAAAAAATGTACCACGACTATTGTTCAAGCAACTATCAGAACGAATTTGATAACTCTGAAATCATCACCCAGATCCTGAGTTTACGAGATGAAATAGCTAAAATTCTTGGCTTTACATGCTACGCTGATGTATCCCTTGCTAGCAAGATGGCCAAAGATAAAAACAATGTATTAAATATGCATCGTTCATTTCTTGATGCTTTAGCTCCTGCCCTTGAAAAGGAAAAGAAACTTATTACCGAACTCAAACTCTCTCTCTCTGATACCAAGGATGACCTTTATCCTTGGGATGTGAACTATTATATTGATCAATATATCAGAACAACCTATGACTACCATCCTGATGGAATCCGACAGTATTTACCTTTACCAAAGGTCCTTGATGGTTTATTTCAGTTTATTGAGAACATGTTCGGTGTCACTCTGAGCAAAAAAGAATTAGATGACCCCTCGTTACTTTGGCATGAAGATGTCTCGTACTATGAAGTTATTGACACAACCTCTCAGCGAAAAATAGCTACCCTTTACCTGGATCTATACGCAAGACCAGGTCAGAAAAATCCAGGAGCATGGATGCACGGCCATAAAAACCATAGAGTGAATGTTCTTGGCCAAGTAGAGCTGGCTGAAGCCCATGTGGTTTGTAATTTTTCACCGCCCATAGGTGATCAACCATCCCTGTTAAGTTTTTATAATCTCACCACCCTTTTCCATGAATTTGGACATGCATTACAACAAATGTTATCCACGGTTAACGTAGGATCAATGTCGGGTACCAGTGGTATTGAGTGGGATGTCGTCGAACTACCCAGTCAATTTTTAGAGTATTGGTGCTATCAAAAAGACCTCCTGAATACATTTGCCCAACATCATAAAACAGGTGAAACACTCCCAGATGAATTATTCCAAAAAATGATGGACGCCAAAAATTTTGGTCAAGGACATATGTTCACAAGACAAGTTTCCCTTGGCATGATTGATATGTACCTCCATAGTCATTTTCACCAAGATATGGATGTTTTTGCTGAATATGCTAAAATCTTGGCGGAAACCTACCCATATAAGGCCGATGAATACGCTAATATGTTCCTCACCTTTTTTGGTCATATTTTTCGAGGAGGATACGCCTCAGGTTATTATAGCTATCTATGGGCTCGGCTTTATTCAGCTGATGCCTTTGGGGTGTTTGATGATTCAGGGCTTAACAACCAAAGTAAAATAAAAGAACTAGGGCGAAAATTTAGAGACACCGTGTTAGCTTTGGGTGGTAGTGAAGACCCTAATGATGTCTACTTTAAATTTTGTGGCAAAAAACAAGTGTCGCCTTCCGCCTTACTTTATTACGAAGGCCTCCTTGATAGCAAAAACTGATGATTAATTCTTGCTTAAATGACTGTGTCTTTCATCACAATGAAATCACCCTTAATTATGGTAAAAACCGTCACACAATCAGCTCTTTCCCAAAGGCAATTACACGTTGGTAAACCTGCTTGGATGAAGACTAACATTACTGGCGGTGCGAATTACTTTCAAGTTAAGCGTAACCTGAAAAGTCGCAAGTTGGTCACCGTTTGTGAAGAGGCGAAATGTCCTAATATTGGCGAGTGTTGGAATAGTCTCACAGCAACATTTATGGTCCTCGGCGATACTTGTACCAGGGCTTGCCGTTTTTGCCATATTAAAACCGGTAATCCACAAGGCTGGCTGAACCCTCATGAGCCTCAGGAAGTGGCTGCCAGTGCCCATGACATGAATCTCAGTTATGTGGTGCTCACCATGGTTGACCGAGATGATTTAGATGATGGTGGCGCCGGCCATGTGGCTCAGGTTATTCGTGCTATTCAGTCGATGAATCCTGAAATGAGCATTGAGATTCTTGCTGGTGATTTTGCTGGTGACCTGGAGGCTATTGCCACGATTATGAATTTAGGGGTTTGTGTGTATGCTCATAACCTTGAGACTGTCGAACGCTTATCACCTCGTGTGAGGGACCGCAGAGCCAGCTATCAAGTGTCATTAAATATTCTCCGCAGAGCCAATGAACTGAAACACACCAAAAAACAACGTCCTAATACGATACTCACTAAGTCAGCGATTATGGTTGGTCTTGGCGAGAGTCACGATGAAGTTTATAAAACTATGCAGGATTTAAGAAGTGTGGGTTGTGATTTACTCACCATCGGCCAGTATATGAGACCAACAAAGAAACACCTCGCCATCAAAAGCTGGGTAGCGCCCGATGTTTTTCAGGAATATGAACATATGGCCCGGGAGCTAAAATTCCGCGCCGTTTTATGTAAGCCACTCGCACGTAGTAGCTACCGAGCACGTGATCTTTATCATCAGGCCCTTGAGCTATAACGTAACGATTCCTTATCCTTAGATCAGTGTACCGGCATCAAAGGAAAAATTCCTCAGCAGCTTGCAGCGCTGATAACAAGGACTCTATTTCTGCTGGGTTATTATAATAATAAGGCGACACTCTCAGAGAACTACCCACATTTAAATAGTCATGGAGTGGCATGGCACAGTGGTGTCCAGCTCTCACAGCAACACCATGACCATCTAAAAAACAAGCAAGATCATGGGCATGAATATCTTGGTGGCTAAAACTCACAATTCCCACCCAGTTCTCAGCCAAATCACGGCAAGATTGCTGATTCCATTCTTCTTTAACCATGATCTGAGCATTGAGCAGTTTAATCCGAGAAAATGCAGCTAAACCAACAATTAGCTTGCGCGCCAGGTGTTGTTCATGGGTTCTGAGCATCTGATGATCCCAGGATTTCATAAATTGAATTGCCGCTTCAAAACCAAGGACACCAGCAATATTAGGGGTGCCTGCTTCGAATTTATGGGGAATATCAGCTGTTTCAAAACCTGTTTGTGATACGGTAATAATCATATCACCGCCACCCTCATAAGGGCCCATCCCTTCAAGAATATCTTGTCGCCCCCATAAGACACCCACTCCCGTAGGACCAACCATTTTATGGGCAGAAAAAGCATAAAAATCAACACCCAGTTCTACCACATTAATACTCAAGTGAGGAACCGCCTGAGCACCGTCAATTAACACCCGTGCTCCAACCTCTTGAGCTGCCGCTACAATAGCTCGAATAGGCTGCACCATACCTAAAACATTACTCACATGGTGGGTGGCCACGAGCTTAGTTCGCTCATTAAGTCGACTCCGGAAAGCATCGAGATCAATGGTACAGCTAAGGGTGAGAGGAATATGGTGAAGAGTAAAACCAATTTGTTGTTGCAGCATTAACCAAGGCACCATATTGGCATGATGCTCAGCCACGGTCACAATCACTTCATCATCACTGGTCAAAAACTTTCTACCCCAAGCAGAAGCCACAATGTTAATCGCTTCCGTACAACCCTTAGTGAAAATAACTTCCCTCGGATCACTCGCACCAATAAATGATGCCACCGATGATCTAGCACCTTCAAAGGCTGCCGTCGCTTTTTCAGAAAGAGAATAAAGCCCGCGATGAATATTGGCATGCTCTCGGCTATAATAATCCGAAACCCTATCAATGACACATGAGGGTTTTTGGGAAGAAGCAGCACTATCAAGGAAAGCTATGGCACCATCGTAATGACTGATTAGAGGGAAACAGGCACGAAAATCTTCTATTTGCCGACTATCCATATCGCCCCTTTCTCCGACAATGTATCATATAGTGCCGTAGACTCTATAGTACTTTGATACGCTAAGAATAAACTAGCGTTTTGAGAATTGGAATCTCTTTCGAGCTCCAGGTTGTCCTGGTAGTTTTCTCTCTTTTTGTCGTGCGTCCCTAGTCAGTAGTTTGGCTTTTTTAATCACAGCCCGCTTTTCAGGATCAAACAAACTAATCGCCTTCGCAATACCATGGCGAATCGCTTCTGCTTGGCCTGAAAGACCACCGCCGCGGACATTAACTAAAATATCAAGTTGATCTGATAACTCAGATAACTTCAATGGCTGTTTGACAATCATTTTTGATGTCGCTCTTGTTAAATAAGTATCCATAGGTTGGCGATTGATCACAATCTGACCATTGCCTGGCTTCAGCCATACTCTAGCCACAGCCATTTTTCGCTTACCAACTGCGTGAGTCACCTCTGGGTGTGTTGCTACCATAATTCATTCCTGTTCAAATAAAACTCTTATATCATTGAAGGGTAACCACGACTCTTCTGGCTATCCCTAAGCCGACTGCTATCATGACGAACTATCGTTGGAAGAAGCAAGCCGGAGTGGTGCTTTTTTCGGTTGTTGAGCCATACATGTGTGTTGATTGTTAGGAAATATTTTTAAATTCTTCAAAAGCTTGGCACGTAATTTTTGTTTTGGTAGCATCCCTTTAACAGCTAGATACAAGATCTCTGTTGGTTTTTTCTGATGAAGATCCTTAGCTTGCACAGATTTCAAACCACCAACATAACCTGAGTGCCGGTAATAAGTCTTTTGCTGCCACTTGAGACCAGTAAGTTTAATTTTAGAGGCATTAATAACCACCACATAATCACCACCATCGACGTGAGGTGAAAACTGAGGTTTGTGTTTACCTTTTAACAGTCTGGCGATCTCCGAGCCTAATCGACCTAATGTCTGGTCTTTAGCATCTACAAGTAGCCACTGTTTTTGCATGTGAGCATTTTCAGAGCTCAAGAACTGGGTCTTTTTTTGGTTGTTAATATGAAACATATCTGCGGTTTCCGTGGGAGCTATTCCCTATGAATGAATAATGTTAACTTTACGACACATGGGATGATCTAGTTGTGCTTGCTACTGATCATATGATCCGTTACGAAGCAAGTTTATCACCACCCAAGAGCATCCTAACACAGTGTAACACAAAATCATACACCTAAGTTATTCTTTTTATCACTCACGGGACTCATAGTTAAAATCGAATATTACCCGGGGTTCTCGGTGATGGAATGGTGTCACGAACATTAGCTACCCCAGTGCATAACAGAACCATTCTCTCTAATCCTAAGCCATAACCACTATGGACAACCGTGCCTTGCTTTCTCAAATCAAGGTACCAATCTAATTCAGAACCCACTCCCTCTTCTGACATACGATGAGCTAATACGTCCCATCTTTCTTCTCTTTGTGAGCCACCAATAAGCTCACCAGATTTTGGCACCAAAAAATCCATACAAGCAACAGTTTTTTCATCATCATTTAAACGCATATAGAACGCTTTACAGTTTTTGGGATAATCGGTCACAAATAATGGTCCTTTGATGTACTCTTCACACAAAAACTGCTCATGTTCACGAGCTAAATCTTCTCCCCAGTTAATCCTCAAACCACCTAATTTTTGAGTCTTACTAGCTTGCTGTAGTATTGTCACGGCTTCACTGTAAGTCATTCTGGCAAATGAAGACTGTTTTGCCATCTTCTCAAGATCACCAATAGAAAACTCTTCGTGCTTTTGTTGAAAAAACTCTAGTTCTTCACCACACTCTGCAACACACTTGCGCAGCAAAAACAAAACATGGTCACTAGCTAATTCAATACAATCATCTAAATCAGCAAAGGCTAGCTCAGGTTCAATCATCCAAAATTCAGCTAAATGTCTTTTAGTATTGGAGTTTTCAGCACGAAAGGTTGGGCCAAAGGTATACACTCTCCCCATACCTAAAGCGAGATACTCAGCCTGTAACTGACCGGTAACATTGAGATAGGCTTTGCTAGCGAAAAAATCCTGACGATAATCCACCTTTCCTAATGTATCCCGTGGTGGATCATCTATGTTCAAGTTGGTCACCGTAAACATATCTCCTGCCCCTTCAGCGTCTATTGCTGTGAGCACAGGGGTGTGGACCAAATGAAAACCACGATTTTGAAAAAATGTATGAGTTGCCAGAGATAATACACTACGAACACGAAAAACTGAGCTAAGGGTTTGAGTACGTGCTCTCAGGTGAGCGATATCTCTTAAAAACTCGAGACTATGATGTTTTTTCTGGAGCGGATAATGTTCATCAACAGCACCAAGAATTTGACATGAGTGTGCGACTATTTCATAGCTCTGTCCTATGCCTGGAGATGCTACTAAGTTCCCTAATACTTTAATGGCAGTACCAGTGATAACATGACTTACCTGGCCAAACCCAGGGGAGCTTGCCTCAATCACACACTGGATCGGCTGATGAGTCGAACCGTCACTTAAGGTAACAAAAGCACGTTTCTTTCCAGCTCTTTTTGAACGCACCCAACCAGAAACTGAGATCATTTCTGTCTCTGACGGTCTGTTAATTAGTAGATCTTTAATCGTCACTTAAGGATACTCCTTCATTCATCAATATGTGATCATCACACTGGTAAAACAACAACTCAAACACTGAACACGTCCAAGGACCAGCCTTCAGGTAACAACTCTCCCAGCTTAAATTATAAAAAATCGCGATTCACAATGGAGCTGAGCCAATCATTTCATCATCCTGGTTTATCATAGCAAATATTATAATTCACACCCTATATTTCTCTCCATCACAAACATATTGACTACCCATAGCTGTTTAGGAAGAGTTATATCACAGAATGAAAGTCACATTATAATATGAAAATAAAGTGGTGACATTGAAAAGGCCACTCTTCAGAAGATTAGCTCCATCATTGAATAGTTCTGAGCCAGCCACATCTGTCATAAATATCAAATCCCTCAAATAAGGAATGATGACCGAGAAACAAATCCTCGATCGTGCTCACAAGCAAGCTTTTACCAAACCTACGAGGACGAGAAAGAAAGTAAAACTCTCCTTTTTGGATAAGCTTACCTATAAGGTGTGTTTTATCTACTATAGTAATAATCTTTTTGACGTATAGTAACAAAATTATGAATACCTATGGGGAGGTTACGTTTTTTCATAGTAGTGCTCCTTATATGACGAAATAAGTGCCATAGATTTGCGCTGTACCCCAGACAAGCGCTCTTAATAAGAACAGCAGCCATTTAACCGTATCGGACTCCCTTTTATCTCCTGTAAGAATACCACAAGTAAAGAATCCTGGAGGGCTATCACCTCATATCTCATGTCATAGTATGAAGAAAAAGTCGTCACATTTAAGTCAACCATTCAGACCATCTATCGCTAATACATATGGGCAAAAAGACAACATGAATTCTGGGTCAAACACTTCACCCTTACTCAACCTTTAACTCTTTGCCCAAATGTTAAGTTAATTGTCCTAAATTTTGGTACAAAATCTAGAGCATAAAAAGATCGTCTGACGTAGATTATTTTATTTATCAGTATTTTGTGATAGGCTATCACCCATAGTTAGGTGGTGTTACTTCGTTTTGACATCGTCGAATGTATGCACTGCTATCATTGTCGTGATCACCCAAAGGAAACTCACTTTGTCTAAAACCACACATTCTCTTAATTCTCTGCCAGAACTCACACCTACTGAACTCAAAAAACAACAGCAGGGTTGGCTAGCCATCTTGTTTTTTTTGTTTTTCTTTCCGATCATGTTTTTTCTTTGTGTTTATTTCCCGATATGGGTAGGATGGATCCCAAGATTTCCTTAACTCGTCACCCAAAATCGGCGCCAAAATTCTGGAGAAAAAACACCATGCTTATCACCACTGCTTGCAGGACATGAAATAAAGAAAAATCTTGTTTTAATGTGTTTTGCTTCAATAAAATTTCAGAAATCGCTTCGAGATCTTCTTTGGTCGAATGAGTGGGCGAATCATAGTGTTTATGCCAAAAACTACGACAATGCCAATAATCTGTTAAAATTTTCTCGATACTCGTTTTACTAGCAACAAAATCACCAAGCCTATTTAACATACTCCAGAACAGGTTCGAGCTCTTAGCTGTACTCTCGTTTTCAGAAAAAAAATCTTTCCTAAGAAAATAAAAAACCCGGATTCTCATAAGAACACTGAAGCTAAACTGTACTAAGAACATGGCAATGATCATGCCAGCAAAGTTCCAGGAACTATCACGTAAAAAAATCGTGATGGCAAGAAGCATAGCCGACACCAATAAATAAGACGATAGGGCCTGTTTAATAAAAGTATAATGACTAGCCGACACCTTAAGGAGAAGTAAAAACTTCGACAGATCCCTACTAAACACCTGTTCGTGGTTAACGCCATTTTGAAAAAGCACCATAAAATAGCTCTCTGGAATCACTGGAAAATGTTGACGACATGACCGAGCTAAATCAAACAGACTATGGTGACGCACCGACACCTGATCCCAATTTTGCGGGCCATCACCAAACCCTCTCACTAGTCTTGCCTCATGAAAATAAGCCTTGCCCTGATGATAAAGTTCGGTAAACAAACGATTAATGCCACTGAGCTTTTGAAATTCATAGAGATAAAAAGCTAAAAATAACAACCAGACTTCGCCATAACTCATCATCAGCCACTCCCTCAATCAATGAGAATTGACAAGGTATCACCCACCAAGCCTATATAGCAGAATACTCTCCATCAACAAAGAGCACTTTTATCATCAAGAGGAGACGACGAAGTAACCTCTTGAGCTAAACGAGAGTAAAGAGCAAAGGATTTTTTTTCTCGAGGCCCCACCCTGTAATAAATGGTATCTCGCCAGTACTTAATCAGGTCAACATACCGGCTGAGTTCGGCATCAAAATAAATCTTCGCATTTGGTGCCAATAACCCGGTAAAGTCTCCTTTTTGACTAGCTTCTTCGATATACCTTTCACCTTGTTGAATAGCAAGATGAATAAGTTGTTTGATTTTTTCTAACTTACTCAGCTCTGCTGATGAATAAGGGTAACGAGGAACATGAAGCCATAGAGAAAACACAAAAGGAAGACTGGTAAGGTTTTGCCAAGCAAGACTAAGATCAATCTTAAAATCAAATTCATTACTATAACGAAAAGCTTCATCACCAATCATTAAATGAAACTCTCCAGGGGAAAAATCTTCTTGACGGTAAGAGGTTAAAGATTCTAAGGGATCCAGCTGCCGTAAACCGCGAGGTGGCCGTGTGGTTTGCCCAGGGAGATCAGGTGAGCGACCAAACCAAAGGTGATACATAATCAGAGCAAGAATAGCACTGCTCTCAGAAACAGCTCCTAACTTAAGGGGTGGTAAATCCCCATGATACTCAAGCGACAGAGCTCGCTTAAGTTCTGCCAAAGACTCACCGCCATTCACAGGATGCTGTTGACAAAAACCTTGAGCACGCTTTAGATGGTGTATCAAATCAGGGGGTGCTGCCTTCATGCCCAAATAAACACTGCCAACAGCACCATCAGCACAAATACCGTAATCGACAAAACGTTCACATTGTTTTATTTTAAAGTAATTAACGCTCGATGATAAAGCCACCTGCAACTGACCTTCACGCAAAGCCCTATTAATCACAGCAGGCACGCCTTCAAACCAAGGAACTTGCTCTTGATCTAAGTAATGAGCTAAAGAAGATGACACAGGGTAAATATTTGAATAGGCAACCCAACCGACATTAAGATATGTGCTCACCACAGTTTTTTGCTACTCCTCTGACGTATTATGAAACTCAGCCACCTGGGAGAGGGCTTGCTGAGACGCTCGAAGAGTTTGTTGAATATCATCATCCGTGTGGGCCGTGGATAAAAAACAAGACTCGTAAGGAGATGGTGGTAAATAAATGCCACACTTCAGCATCTCACTAAAAAATATCTTAAAGTATTTCATATTCGCCTGATCCACATCTTTTTTAGACTCCAAGGGGTGAGTCGTAAAGGTATAGCCAAACATACCTCCTTCACCATCACAAACAAGTGGTACTTGTAAGCGTTCCGCTTGTTTTTTTAAACCTGTGGTGAGGGTTGAACTCAGATGAGATAAATAGGAATACTGGCTTCGATCACAAAGCAAATCCAGAGTTGTTAGACCACACTGAACAGCCACAGGATTGCCAGAAAGTGTGCCTGCCTGATAAACACCACCAAGGGGTGACACTATTTTCATAATATCACGGCGTCCGCCATAGCATGCCAGTGGCATGCCGCCACCTATCACCTTACCTAAGACGGTGAGATCAGGGGTGAGGTGATATAGACTTTGGGCACCTCCCACATGGACACGAAAACCAGTCATAACTTCATCGGCCACCAACAACACTTGATACCTCTGACAGAGGTCTTGTAACAGAGATAAAAACTCAGGCTGAGGACGAATAAAGCCACAATTACCAGCAATGATTTCAAAAATTACACAGCTGAGATGATCGCGACCATAGCGCTCAAATACTTCCTGTAAAGCCGCCGTATTGTTAAAAGGAAGAACTAAGGTGTCAGCAACACTGCCTAATGTTACCCCTTCGGAGGCGGCGAGTGATTCGGTGGCAACACCTGAACCAGCCCCGGCAAGTAACGCGTCACAGTGTCCGTGATAGTGTCCGTCAAACTTAACCACCATCTTTTTTTGGGTATACCCTCTGGCAAGACGCACAGCCGACATACAGGCTTCAGTCCCAGAGTTAACAAAACGCACCATCTCAAGAGTTGGCATATGGGCAATAATTTTTTCAGCTAACTGGGATTCACCTAATGTTGGGGCACCAAAAGAAACCCCTTGTTTTACTCGATGAATAATATCGGCGGTCACTTTCTGATGAGCGTGGCCTAAAATCGTCGCTCCCCACGAATTAACATAATCAATATAAGAGCGACCGTCCTCATCATACAAATAGGCTCCAGCACCGCGGGAAATAAACGGTGGATTTTCTGCCACCAAACTGTAAGCTCTCACTGGTGAATTAACACCACCTGGAATCAGCTTTTTTGCTTGTTGAAACATTTTTTCTGATAATCCTAACACACAGACCTCAACTAGCCTTAGCCTCTAAATTCCGTTGGACAGAGCATAACCATCATACTACTGAAACAAGGTGTAAGAGAAAACACCGGTAACATCCAAATTTGTCTCCTGCCAGCCGCTTGGCAAAGGATCAAAGGGAGAGGCATCTCGAAGTGAATCGATCACTTCGTTGTCGAGGATATCAAAGCCACTCGACTCAACCACTTGAGCCGTTTGTAACACACCATCACGGTCAATGACAAATCGCACCCTAACATTTCCTGATATCTCCTTCATCCGAGCTAACTCAGGATAGTCCCAAACACTCTGGATAGTATCACGCATCTTAGCAAAATAACTCATTTGATAATATTTTTGGGTGTTAAGTTGAACTCTATTGCCTCTAGCGACGTTTGGCATATCAACATAAGCAGGAGCACTAAAACCTTGGTTTTTTTTAATCACATCTTGAGATATTTCGAGCCACTTTGCATAAGGTTGATCAGATAGTTTCTTGGTTGTGTTATTGGCGAAAGGCTTGGCCAATGCTGCGACCTCATTAACACTCGGTTCCCCAGCTTTTTTAGGGGAATATGATCTACTCTTCGACTCTGATTTTGTCATTGAACGATTATCTCCTATTTGATCGCCACGTCCTGAATGCTTTATTTTTTCTTTAGGAATCACCATCTCCTTAAGGACCTGATGATCTTGATGTGATTTTAGCTGATGACGATTCTTTTTGGCAGCAGTATCCAATTGTTGAATAACATCAACGATGGTAATGGCATCATCAAGTACAGAGTCGTCACTATTTTCTGTAGTAAGCGGCGCTAACTCTGTACTCGTAGGAGATGGTGTTAGCAAACTCAGCCGATCATTTTCCATGAAGAATATGAGGACCAGTGCGTGCAAACAACAAGATAAAACGATGAAAAACATTAACAGCTGACTTTGTGTTACCTGGTACACGCTGCTAGATACGAC
>JAPOQT010000134.1 GCA_026710525.1 Pseudomonadota bacterium | reverse complement strand
ACTTATGATTTAAAGTGGGTTGTGATTTTTACTCAGCTTGACATGTTAAAGTCAGGATAAACTATGAATTTTTAGAAATGACCAGTGAGGCTATTCAAGAGCTTATTTATCAAAAGGTGGTCCAACCTAATGCTGGTGAAGCAGAGGAAATCTTTGCTGGGATTTATCAGGCGCTGATTGGTCAGATTTCTGGGGTTAAACTCGGAACTTTTTTGGCTTAAATTGGTAGCGACAGAGTATTAGCTCACTTGCTTGAAGATCAAAATGAGTTTGTCACTTTATCGTAACGTTCTTCGAGGCTAGCCATAAAACTGACAATTTTAGGATCAACAGTAATGTCTTTGCGTCGAATGGGAACGGTTAATTCAATGCCTTCAAAGGAGCGGCAACGACTGAGAGCTACATAGGTTTGCCCATAGGCGAATGCGCCACGAGATCCCATGTTAATCAAAACACGATCAAATGTTTTACTCTGACTCTTATGGATCGTTATCGCCCAAGCTAGTCGGAACGGTAGTTGTTTGAAGCTACCAACTTCTTCGGTGGTAACCCGACCGTTATTGAACAAGTATTTATAGATTTCCCATTTGTAGGGGGTGATCACACACATCTCACCACTATCTTGTAGCCGAGCAGTAACACACTCTTTCTCTTGACCACCAACAGAGGTGATGGTGGCTATACTGCCATTTACCCACCGACCTTCTGAGTCGTTATTGAGTAGCATAATTTGTGCACCCACTTTATAGTCTAAATATTCCACGGTGGGGTAGTAGGTTTTACTGAATTCACCTGAAATTTCTGCTGTGTAACTGTATAGAGTACCTTTGATCGCTTGTAAGCGATCAAAATTAATTTTATCAGCGATTTTATTAGTGGTCACCAGGTTAATTGGTGGTTCTGTTACCCACGATGAGCTCTCATTTTGTGGCTTATAACATTGATTGAGCTGACGCAAATCTTCATTGCTAATGTCATTAGTTCTGATGTTGCTGAGTAATGAAATAAAGCGGGGATCTTGTTGTCGATATACTCGAGTCAGCTTAATAAGTTTGAGGGGGCAATCTGCCATAACAAAAGCACTAAAAAAGTAGGGTGATGAGTATATACCACCCATGAAAACTTCTTTTTCCGCGTTTTTCACAACAGGCGGTAATTGGTACATATCACCAACGAAAATCATTTTAACACCGCCAAAAGCTTGAGCTTTGTTAGGACCATACATTCTTAAAAACATATCAACGCAATCTAATAAATCAGCTCTCACCATCGAAATTTCGTCGATGACGATAACCTCTAACTTTTTGAAAACCTGTTTTTGATCCTTATCTGGCTCAAATTTCCCTTGTGTTACTTTCTGAAGGGTGACATGAGGCGCAAAACCAAAAAACTTATGAATGGTTAAACCGCCAACATTTAAAGCGGCTATTCCTGTCGGGGCTAATACGGCTAAATTCTCTTGACCAAAGGTTTGAACGTATTGGCTCAGTAGGGTAGATTTCCCAGTACCCGCCTTGCCAGTGACCAGAATATTGTCAACTGATTGATTCATGAGTTGGAGATATTTCTGGTTATCAGTACTTATTTCGATTATCATAACAGACCTTGATCGGTGTATGGTGAACCATCATAGTATCATAAGGATGATCTAGGTCCCATATGAGTGTTAATTAGTAAAGCCAACCATTCCTAGAAATAATCGGTGACTTATTTTTCACATCAAAATAATTACGACGAAACACTTTAACGGCTAGGTGATGTTTAGCGATTTTTTTCCATGTTCTCCACTCATCATCTATGGTTTTAATGGTGTAAGCAGAGTTGGGGGATTTTGAGCCTTTGGAGAAAACAAAATCGTTAAATAGAAAAGCACTAGCATGCACAATCCACCGGAAATTTGCTGGATTTTGGGTCGAGTGTTTTGGTGGTACATCAAGAAACACTAAGACATCGCCAAACTTTAACGGCGATACCACTGGATCAATTTCATAAAAATACCAATTTAGGATATGCCATAATTCATCATGGTTAATCATAAGATGGTGATGTTTTGGTTCTCTTCTTAAATTTGTTCGCGCCATGGTAATCAACGACTTATCTTGAAAAGCCATGGCAGCATGAAAACAGTTAGGCCCACGGAATGGCATATGCTTATTTAGCATATTTCGGGGAAATTCCGGTAAAAAAAGCTGAGGTGTAATTAACTGTCCTCTAGCAATATGCTGGCTAATTTTTTCCGTATTTTTTAGGCCAATAAACGGTTGTATTTGATGAAGAAACTTCCGGTTTTTTTTCTTGTCTTGTCGTAATGATTCGCCGTCAATGGTGATGGCATAGCCAGGAGATAAAAACTTTCTTTGTAGCTTAAATAGGTCGAGTAGTGGCAGAATATCATTACCTAATATGACTCGACGGGGCAGTGTGTTTGCCTCTTGTCCTTGCCTATGTTTTTTTCTGATCGGCAAAATACCCCGCGGCTCGTTGCTGAGATATTCCTCAATAGCTTCGGTGACATAGGGATTGAGTGCATATTTTCGAGCAAATTTTTGTCGAGATAAGTCGTAGGGATAATTAATAGTAATAGCTAAGGGTTCGATACGAGGATCATTTTGATATGTGTTAATACGGAGTTTAATATGGTTTAGGGGAATAGGATGCCATGTTTTACTATCATCAACATCCAAATAAAAATGAGGTTGCAATACAGAGTGTTGCCAGGCCCAATAACCACCCGTTAACTTTTGACCAATAGCCAACACATGTGTTGCCTGAAGCGTCACAAATAATAGAGTGGTCATCATCACTAGTTTCATTAACTTGGTGGCACTATCTCTAGTGAGCGAAGTTGATTCTAGTAATAAACCACTTTTTTGCTGATCATGAACAAGAAAAACATGTAATAATTTTTGGATCATACTTTCTTTCATTTGCAAAGAGGTAAAAATCTCCTACCACATCGGAAAAAGATGAAACAATCTTTTTTGGTTATTAGGTAATTTTTGCATTAACAAAAAACGAGTAACTAACGACTCCTTACTTGTGAGTGGTAGGTTATTTTGGTTGTGATCACTTACCTTGAAATCAGTCTGAGATGGCCTTGGTCACTACCATGATTTTCAGGGTGTTTTTCGTCGCTAGGAATAAAAAGTCTGTTATAATTTTTTTAAAACAACCGTATATCATAGGGTCATGGGTACTGGTAAATCCTAGATACTGGCAATCTAATTTCGAGAGAGGTGGACATTGAACAACATACTTCTGGTAGATAATCTTAAGAGCAGTCTTGTGATGACGTCTGAAGTGTTTAAAGACTGTATTAAGGGTTGTCAGATTAATATTGTGAGATCTGGCAAGGAGTGTTTAGATTATTTAAAAAAATCATCATCTAATCCTGATTTGGTGGTAGTTGACTTTGATCTACCTGACACGGATGGTGTCATGTTATCCAGGTTATTGAAGAAATCCTATGAAGGACCAGTGATTATTACCGCTTTTCCTGATCGTGTTGTCGATGATGCTATTGCCAAAGAGCTGTTTGTTTACAACGATTCATTTAGTTGGGTTAAAAAGCCAGTTCGGCTTGAAGAATTTAGTGGTGTGATTGAGCAGTTTCTCACTTACAATCGTCGAGTGACGAAACGATTCGCTACTGACCTGAATATTTTGATTGGTAAGAAGCCAGTGGCAGGGAAAACGCTAGAGATGATGGTAGGTCGTATGGTTGATATTAGTATGGGCGGACTCAAGGTTCATTTTCCATTAGAAAATAGCTGTGCTAGTTTTCCTATGAAAGAAAGGAACCAGGTAGCTATTCATTTAACCCTACCAGGAAAAAACACTCAGGAAAAAACACCGTCAGAAAGCCAGCAACCAGGGTTATCCAAGGTTCATCTGAAGGGTAAAGTTGTATGGCAGCAAAAACAGAAGACTGATGCTAATGGTAACTATTTGGTCATGGGAGTGAAATTCTTAAAATTAAGTGATAAGAATTATAATATCCTCGAATCATATATGAAGCGCTTAGTACCCATCGAAGATCAAATTGATCAAATTATTATGCCTCAAGCCTCATAGCTGTTTTTTTAAGTCACCCGTCGTGGTTTTTGATGGCATCAGAGTTCGCCAGATCAGTGGAGAGAAGAACCAAGTGATGACGTTTGATGGAATCGCTATGTTCGCAAGCTTATCTTATTTCTTGGTAACCACCGTGCTAAACTCATAAGGACGGGAAGATATTTTTATGTGCTTTTTAACATAAAACTGGGTGGCAGTATTTTTTTGAGCTAGTGAACACTACCCACTCCTTTGGTCTGTTGTGACGATGGAGATCATATAGAACGATCTTGTTGATAGTGATGACTCAAAGTTTTTCACCGCACAGCATTGTCAATGATAAACTATCCCTTGCCTGCACGGCTTAAGGTTTGATGTTAATCAGGACTGTGAAGAATATTTCGCTAAGTAAATCTTTATTTTCATCGATAAGTCTGCTTGTAGTCGGATCTTTTGAGTTGTCAGGGATCCTAAGGTAAGTCAAGTCCTATGATCTTTGACTAACCAAATAATTTTATCCTTTAGGAGGGAAACTTGTCATGCTTCGCCATCAAATGCAACGCTTTTGCCAAAAACTAACATCACACTTTATGATGTTAGCGATGGTTTCGGTGATAATGACTGCTGGCTGTCGGAGTTTACCAACAGGTAATGATCTTTCTCAGAGTGAGTTGCAAAAAATTCGAGATAAATTCTATGTTCTTAAACTCGCAAGAGATGACGTGTCAGGTCAATTCCAGTTTTTAGTTTGTCACATATCCGAAGGCCGAAGAGTCGCAAATTCACCTGATACTGGCTATGGATGTGTGAATGCATTTCGTTCAGCTTCAGGGCAGGATGTGATGTTTTCTGCTGATGTCATCAATAATCACATAGAAACTTGGAATAAGCAAGGTGAGTCAGGGGATAATAGCGATAACATCGTAGATATTGACGGGAAAAAATATCAGCTCATGCTTACTGAAGCAGAGAAAAAGGAACTAAAAAAGATTTCTAATGTGGGAGTCGTCGGTAATGTGCAAGCTGGTCTAGTGGGTGGTTCGATGATGGTAGGAACTATTATTTTTGTCAAAATTGCCGCCGTGGTATTGCCCGTGGCTGCCGTTCTTGGTATCGGAGCAGGTGCGCTCTTTACTGTTAATGAAGAGTTTCTTAGTTCTAAGGGTATTGATGCTCAGCAACTGAAAAGTCAAATCAAAGAGCAATCCCAGCGGCTAGTCTCAAAAGGGGGAGATGCTATGGTTGATACCACTGCTCGTTTAGCAAAAGAAATCTTAGCAAACAAGGATAAACAATCTGAGTCTAAAACAACCTTTCATGTTGTGGTTTGGGGTCAATCTGGACGCACTCTGGCCAATAATTGGGGGAAGCTTTTGGATGCTAATTCAGACAATGTTCCAAGGACGGTGGGTGCTAGAATCCCAGATGTTTTGCCAACCTTAGCAAGGCTAATAGAAGATATTGGCTGGGTTAGCAGAGGACAAATCGAAATGCATTGTCTACCTGGTGAATTATCACAGAGCATGGTGTCTCAGCAAGTTTGTCTTGGTTTGAACAAACCCTGGCATACAGGTGGTATTACACGCTATATTAAACCGATAAGCGAGTAGAGGGTGAGTGGTGCAACTCTTTAATCTGAAGGACATTCATCACCTTAAAACAGGCTAGTGCACAGTCCTTAAGTTTCACTATATCGCCTGTTTTACCACTCCTGGCTTAATGATTGCATTTTACCAAAGAGTGGTGATGGTGAATGTTGGTATCGATGACAGACAAAAATGATCTATGAGTGCTACTCAGCCAAGGATAGCAGATAAGATTTGCCGAAACAAGAGACCAACCATTCACAAGTATGCCATGGCAGCAGGCTAGGATAGGAGTCAGTTCTCCTGGTTCAGGGGCCAGATAGATGATCTAAGCTTGAGGTAAGAGAGCAAAGACAGGCTGTACAGAAAAAGCTAATACCCCATACTTAAGGTAAGTGCTCTATTTTTTTGTATCATCAGTGCCTTCCGGCAGTTGAAAAATTTTTGGTTGAAAGTCAAATTTATTCATACATTTAGATAATGAGAAAGAATCACTACCAAAGGCACTGATGACAATAAGCCCAGCGTCCTCAGCTTGCTTT
>JAPOQT010000133.1 GCA_026710525.1 Pseudomonadota bacterium | reverse complement strand
TCTCTCAATATCCAGCCATACATCATCTTCTGTTAGGGTAGTATTGAGTTGACTCAATTTAAAAGCTGCTTCTGCCATATATCCTCCTGCTAATATTATTTCTTCTAACATTTCTTCGGTTAATACCTGCCACCTCTTAGCAATATACATAAAAGCTTCAAGAATACAGCCATTACTATTTACACCATCGGTGTCTTTGTTAAACTTATTCACCTCAAGAAATACATGTTGCAGCATGTTCCTGACTTTGTGCGTTCTTTCTAATAATTCATCACCACAGGTAAAGTGAAGATACTGTTCTGGCTTATCTCTAAATCTAGCCATATTCTCACATGTTAAAGTGACCGTATACACATGGCGCAGCGATTCATGAGACTCACCCGAATTGATCTGATTGTATATCAACGAAGTTGCATTAAAAGCAAGTCGAGCCATCAGCTCCATTCCTAACCGCTTCTGTACATCCACACTCACTATTATACGGTGCTCTCCCTCACCAGGCTCTTTGTATGTCACAAATAATTTGCCATCAAGCACTGGTTTCTTTAATCCATTATCAGCACTACTGATCATGGATTCGTCTATCTCATAACGCATTTGAGTACAGTCAATCTGACACTCCGGCGAAAGAAGTAACGCTCTCCTAAGCAGTGCTTCAATAAACCATGATGAAAATAATAAATGTTTGATAATGCTATCGCTATAAAGATCAAAGGGAGCAATTTTTTGTCGAAATGCTATAATATTACGCACAACCTGCTGAACTTCTTTTTTGCTCATTTTTGCTTGGAACATAAAATATCATCCTTAGTTTGAGTAAATAAATAAAATGGATCACGCGAGCGCCGCATTCAGAAAACAATATAGGTTACTACATTAGCAGTAAAATTAAAAATAACTCTCCAGGTTAGTACTAATGAGATGGCACGGCTATATTATGGCGTGCTCGTTCCCTCGCCACATTAATAGCTCGCCAGCATGGTGAGTAACTCCCTGAGTAATCCATGGTTAGTGTCTCAAATTCCGTAAAATCTGCATCTAAGATATTGTTACTGGCAAGGAATTGGAGACAACGAGTTCGCATTCGACTGTTTTCAATATGTGAGACGAGATAATGTTGATACATATCTTCATGCAAGTTAGCGAGGGTTAAATAGTGTTGGATTACCTCATCTTGTCTTAACTGAAAGGTATATAAGTAGAGAGAACTATGGGTGAGTTCTTGCCATTTTTCAGCCAGGGTTGTTTTATGAAGCTTAAGGAGCATCGATAGATTTTTCATGGTGTGAAGAAACAAGTTTTTCTTTCTCTGATAATTGTGAGTGGGTTTTAATAACTGGGTTAGCTGTTTTACTATTCTTAACCTGATAAACTCAGGAAAATAAAAGCGGTGCTGAAGGCCGAAATTCTCTTTACTAAATTGAGTTAAGTCGAGCTTATCACCCATTAAATGAAAGGGTTTCTCTAGGTAATAATTGAGAAGAGAGGATTCAATCTCTGTGAGTAGTTGATGAGGTAGCACTTCATATAGGAGACCAACTAAAAGAAAAATATTGTTTTTGGAAAGGGGTAAATCATCAAAGTGGGAGGAAGGAAATGATGATTTAAATAATTGGGTAAAACTGTTTTTACCACTCAGGTATTCACTGTGAATATGATCGACAAATTGGGAGGCAATAGGGGAGTTAGAGAAAAACTCATCTTTGATTGATTTTAGTTGTTCTGGATAATAATGTAGTGCGTTTTTTGTCATGTTATTTTCGAGAAAGAACAAAATAAGATAAACGTCAGGGTCGATGTGTTTATCTGGTTTCACGGTGCGATGAGTGGTAAAAATCTGAATCATTTCTTCCCGGGCAAATATTGTGGTTGTGTCATGAGGGATGGGTGAGTGATGACTGCCTGTGATTTTGGCAAGAGCTAGTAGGTATTTTTGCAGTCGTGTTATCACTGTGTCAAAATAGGTGGTTGGCTCAGATTTACTAAGATTAACAAACGTCATGAGAGTATTTGAGATGGTATTTATTACCTTATCACGGTCATGTCGATGTTTGAGTGACGTTAAACCATAATCAAACTTTTCCAGGGCTTCAAAATGTATAGCATCAATGATTTGATGGCCAGGAATCTGAGTGTAATAATCGATGATGGCCTGCTGGACATCGAAGAGCAAATCAAAACCGAGTTGATCTCTGAGTTGCCAGATGGTAGAGAGAAAATCAGTAGAAACATCCCAGCTATCACCCTTGAGAGTTTTTTGATAATCCTTGAAGGCAGGTGTTGATTTTATTCGGGCAAAGAGTTTCTTGGCTGAGGCGCTTTCAGAAAACAATTGAAAGGTACGCCTTGACTCTGGGTCTTGAGATTGGATATGGTTTTCAATATGTTGCCAGATAGCATAGATATCTTTACTCCATAGGATGAGCTCATCATAGGTCTGAAGGTCATAAGTGGCTTCGACATAATTTTTTCTAAAAGTAAATGAGCCACCTTGTCTGTTTTGCACAAGATCAGTAGTTAGGAAGTTATATGCCCTATGGATGGTTTCTCTAGGATTATGGATGGCTGGGATAGCCAAGTAATAGTCAGCTAAAGCCTTCAGCACCTCAATGATCAGTTGCTCCTTGCTTATGGTGTCAAAAGAGTCTCGGTGAATAAGTAAATAACTAAGTACCGTATTGACTTCTACTCCCATACTCTCAAACGTCTTGCCAAAGTCACACCTGGTCAGCATAAGACGTAATGCAGCCATAGCCCTGGGGTGTCTGTAAAACTGACAAAAATCCACTGACAAATTTAGCCAAGTCAAAATATCATTGAAAACTCTCTCATTCGATGAGCGAAGGGATATAGTTCGGCTACCACGATAATTATAGGCTGGTCGAATGGCAATTTTATCGGGAGTTAATCGAATATGATTATCGGGAAAGTAAGCATGATCCTCTTCGTGTTTTTGATCTTTGATAATCAAATTCCACCAAATATCATCCGACAAAATAGCAATGGGTGAATCACTTGGAAAGTTATCTCCTGAGACCACCATTACTTCAGGTGGAATCACTGGGGCAACAAGAAGCTCTGATACCGAATTAATCGCCATTTTTAAATCTAGAACATCGTTATAGTAGGGGTTGTTGTTCTTTTGTAGGCAATCATATTGGCTACATATTTGACGGCGAAAGCCATTACTCCAAAAAATACTAGGGATTTCAGGAGCCTTCATTAAAGGATCATGTTTATCAGAATAGCTCAAAGTATGAGCAGGAAATAAAACCCATAACACTGAAAAAGCCATCAGGTGTTGTAGGATGATATTCACTTGAGATAATCTTATGTTCAAGTGATACACCTCTCCATGTTGTAGATGGTGGTATTGACCTCGATGGGGATAGGCTAACAGCTAGCCAGAAGATTGTCATGCCCATCTTCTTAATGGCTCATTAGCAAATATTTTTTATATTTACAAGGATTATTTATAATACACCATAACTTATCTTACCTAATCATCACAGCTGTCATGATTAATATGTCACTTGTAAGCAGTCTTATGGTGAATGAATCATAGTTTACTTGTCGATTTGGGTACGTAATTTTTCCCTACGATTTTGGACAGCAGTAAGATTTTTTCTTAGCTTACCTTCCCATTTGATCGAGGTAGGATAGGTATTCAAAGCTCTTAATAGTTTTTCTTCACTTTGATCAAGGTAATCGATTTTCTTTTCTAGTGAATTCACATTAAGATGAGCTTGATAAAGTTCAGAGGCTTTTTTTCTTAAATGGTTAACAGCATCATCTGAGAAGACGAGGGTGAGTTTTTGTGCTTGATCGTAGTGGGGAGAACGTTTTGGTATTTCTGCTAGGGTGCGTAGGGCTTCAGGAAATAATTTACGGCTATGAAGTCGTTTTGCTTCGCTGAGTAAACGGTCACTTTCAGCAAACTCACCACTGGTGAAGTTCGTATCACGACTATCGGTATCATTTAATTGATTGATAGATTCAGTCACTGATGTGTAAGCCTCACTACTTTGGTCCTCTTGAGTGATATCATCAGCACCTTCAAACTTCAGAATGGTGGCATAGTATGCTGACCAGGCTTCCGCTTTCGCCTTATGATGGTTGACAAAAGACGAGATAAAGGTTTGGGGAGCTTCAACGTGATGCAAGGTCAAAAATACCATATGAAAAATCGTGGGGTGTTGTAGTAACGAATTATTTTGTAATTCGTTACCAAGCTTAATACGATATTCTTTCATGAGCAGCGGCAGGACTTCTTTGCCCTCGATGACGATTTCCTCAGATGAGTGGTCATCCTCATCTTCCTTAGCTAATGCTTCTAGTTCTTCTTTTTCTTGTTGGGATTTTGTTTGATAGTTATATTCGACTACAGAATGTTCCATTAAAGCGAGAAATAAAATAGCCTGTTCCTTCGCTTTTCTTTGGAGAGGATCAATGGATATGAGGTGGTCAATAATTTCTTCGTCACCATCCGAAAGATTTGCTTGAAAGAGCTGTCCTGTGCTGGTCACGTTCTGGGCGTAACGAAGTAAACGTTGCCATAGAGAATTTAAATCGCTTTCGGTGGGAGAGCCACTGAGGCTGGTATCATTTTCGGTAAAAACTTCGGTGACCGGGAGGCTATCATCAGCGAGAGTGTTTTTTGACGGTGTCTTAGGGTGAGATGATGATTCAACAACCTCTGGTCCTTTAGCCATATGCCTGGTCTGCTTAGCTGTTGATAGTTTTTTATTTCCAAGCTGATTTCGGAAGCCTGTGAAACTGGCGCAACTGGTGATAAAGCCAGTGAGTAGGAGGGTAACAAAACAAAGATATGAGGGATACTTGGCAATCAGAATCATGGACAGTCCTTCATTAATGCTGCTAGTTGAATTGTTTGTTTTAACTTTAGATCGGCGAAAAAATCTCGTCCATGTTTCGACCGTTACTGCCATATGGTTTAGTTTATATTTTTAGTGGTGCTTATTTACCCATGAAACTATAGGGTTTGCCAACAGCCACCTTGTGATTGACCAGGAAGCAAGCTCGCGGCTTTTGGCTATGAAGTAAGTCACGAGCTGCCTGTGTGAGACGGTGGCCTCTATTTTGAGTCGCGGTCGCGACGACTTTTCTCATCAGGTTTTTGATGGGGCGTACTGTAATGCCCTCTGAGGAAGGTGGGCACTTCTAAATCAACTGATTCATTACGATGATGTCGAGTATTTTTTGCTGTATCACCTGAGGCCATCATCATCACATTATCAATGGAGTTTTCTATTTCGGTAGTGATGTTTTCGACCTCATTTAAGGCTACGGGATGGGCTAGTGGCTTTTCCTCAGCCGAAAGGTCCTCATGACTATGATTTGAGGCAGTATAAGTAGAAGCTGGCTCAGGATTTTGAGGAGTTCCCATATTCAACGTTGGCACATCATGATTTGCTGAATTTACTGGTGCTCCGATTTTGTTTTCGGCTGAGTTCTCTCGAGTAGGGGCTGCCACGGTTTTCAGCTTGTCGCCTGGTTCTAACCTACTAGCCCCTAAAGCATTCACATGATGACCTTGTGGGTTCATTTCAGCAGTACCACTACCTTGATCGCCTTGATTTGTTTGAGTACTAGGAGTTTTCGAATAGGCAAACGAGGCGTTTTCTTGGGTTTTTTGTGGGGGTGTAGTCGTTTTTACCGGCGGTTTTGTCACCCATGGTGTTATATGAGGTCTACCAGGGTGAGTAGCACCCCTTGGTTGTTGCGGGGTTGGCGCCCCAGGTGTCTTCACCTGATTGACCTGAGCCTGATTTGATGACCCCAACACACTGTCCTGGTTGGTACGATAAGCAGCAGGGCTCGATGGCTCTTTAAAATTTACGGCGGGCTGTTCTTGGGTGGCTCCAGCTTCTCTGTGAGTGGCAGGCTCTGGGCTCGTCGGAGGGTTCCCTTGTGTTTTATTTTCATGATAAGCCTCGGGATAATTAGCCTGAGGCTCTAATGATGACTGATTGTTAGGAGCAGCTGTCATTTGATGAGGGTTTTGCTGAGAAGATGGAGATGGCTCAGTTTGAGTGTTTTTGCGCATAGGAGTTATTCGAGATCGCGAAGAAGTTGATGCATATCGGCCACCAAAAGTATTCATTTCCTGGCTAATATTGGTTAAAATCTTCTTGCTAGGAGGGGCAAAAAGGGAGTTATCTCTTTGCGCGTCATGCTCTTTTTCGATGGAAAATCCTGTGGCAATCACAGTCACTCGTATACCATCCTTCATCTCGTCATCAATAACAGTGCCCATGATAATATTCGCTTCTTCATGAGCTGACTCATGAATGACACTACATGCTTCATTTAATTCGAATATTCCCACACTAGGAGCGGCTGTAATATTAATCAGCACCCCAGTAGCACCCTCAATATCAACATCTTCAAGTAATGGGGATGAAATAGCCATGGTGGCCGCTTTAATAGCGCGTTCTTCACCTTCAGCATAACCAATACCCATGAGTGCTCGCCCCATTTTCGACATAATGGTTTTAACGTCAGCAAAATCAACATTAATCGTGCCAGGAATATTAATAATATCTGAGATCCCTCTTACTGCGTCAAGAAGCACCTTATCAGCAAGCTTAAAAGCATCTAATAACGACATATCAGGGGTAGCCATTTGTAACAACTTTTGGTTAGGAATAACAATTAAAGTGTCCACAGCTTCTCTTAAGCGCTCGATACCAATTTCAGCATGATTAGCACGACGTCTTCCTTCAAAGGTAAATGGTTTGGTTACCACACCCACGGTGAGTGCTCCTAGCTCTCGAGCAATTTGTGCGACCACAGAAGCACCACCAGTGCCGGTGCCACCACCCATTCCTGCCGTAACAAACACCATATCCGAGCCACTCAGAGCCTCCATAATTTCATGGCGATCTTCCAAAGTGGCATCGCGGCCAATATCAGGATCAGCACCTGCGCCTAAGCCTTGGGTCAGCTCTTTACCCACTTGAATTGTGGTGGGAGAAAGAGAGTGTCCAAGTGACTGAGTGTCGGTATTAGCGGCGACAAAATCGACGCTTTCTAACCCAGAAGAGATCATCGTATTAATGGCATTGGTGCCACCGCCACCAACACCTATGACCTTGATACGAGCTCCTGGTTCTTTTTCTTTGCTCAACTGAGTATGAAGACCACTATGATTAGCACGAGACTTAGCCGCCCTCTCATTTTCAGCTATCTTAGCCGCGTGAATAAACATATTGTCATCTACTCGAACTTTTCTTTGATTTGTTTGCTTTTGAGAGCTATTACTGACTGACTTATCTAACTGATTCACAGAGCTTCTCCTCTCAAGACGATCGTCTTTTGTTATGATGCTTGTAATACTTCAGACCCTGGGCCACCAAATGACATACTGACTCATGATAGAGTTTAGTGAATTATGAGAAATAGTCATAGAATTTCCCTAATCCTTTCAAAGAATCCTAAATATTCTACATCACAGCTAATAGTGATGTCAATCGATTCACCAATTTTTTACTTTTAATAGTTAGGTCATGGGTAACGCACCCCTAAACACCTATTGTGATACCACAAAGAAAGACGCCTATCACCGTTTAATTTCAACTAATTTGTCGTGAAGCAGCAGGAGATTTCTGATTTCTTGTTCTATGACGAAGTTTAAGGCTTCATACTGAGATTTTGCGGTAATAGCAGCAAGTTCGCCTTGGGTTGCTGTGAAGAAGTCTTCACGACCAATATTAAAGCGTTGACGGGCAACAGTAGCACGAGCTTGTTGTTTTTGATAGATGGTTTGCAGGGTTTGTTTACGGCTAGTAAGATGGTTAAGATTGCGGCAAACATTTTGAATCTCAATCAGTCTTGTTTGTGAAAAAGTATCGGCTTCCAATTTTGCTATACTCATACGCGTTGTCTGGTCTAAGTAGTTAGCTTGCCACTTGTGGTCATCCAAAGTGAGTTTAAATGACAACCCTAGGGTTAATGCGCCATTTTTGCCACGGAAAGAGTTACCAAGAGAATTAGCTAAACTACCGCCTTCTTTGTTATTAAATGTGTAAGCCAAGAAAGCGTTAAGCTCAGGCTTCTGCTGATCTTGAATCAATGATTTTGAAGATTTAGCCATTTGATATTTTTGCTCGAGAGCTTTATAACCAGATAACTGATCGAGTTTAGGTGTTTGAGAACAATAGTCTTGCCAAGAAGATTTTATGAGTTCTTGATATGACAAATTAGCCGTTTCGATCGTCACGGTTGGGAATTGTTTTACTGATAACCCTAGGGAATCCAGTGCTGAATACCAGTTGTTTTGCAAAGAAGTAAGAGCCTCTTGCTCTCTAGCGACTGAGCCTAGGTAACGAGCTTCAATATTCAAAATATCTGATTGATCAACATTACCTCGTTTAAAGAACAGCTTAGCTGAAGAAAAAATCTCTAGGTTCTTTTTTCTTTGATCAACGAGAGACTGGTAAGTAAGTTGCTGGCTCTTCAACTGAAAAAACATTTGGGTAATAGCTTTAATTAAATCATTGGCTCGAGCAATAAGCTCTTCTTCAGCTTGAAAGGCTTCGTTTTTAGCTATATTTTGTTGGGTTTGCCATGAGCTACCTAAAAAATTTTGTGTCAGACTTTGGGACACCCTAAATCCAACCGCAGAAGAAAAAACAGGCTCGGCGTCACGCGTGCTTTGTTGGAGGGCGTCCTGAGCTCCTCCTTGGACAAAAGCGCTAACTTGGGTGCCATAGGTAAAATTTTGGGTAACTTGAGATTTTAGCTCTAAAGATTGGGTGGAATCAGGTTTTGGTTGGGGGAAGCCATCGGGGTGAATATCGTTAAAAGTGATATCCGCAGATACCGTAGGATTAAAAATAGCTTTGGCTCTCAGTTGAGTGTTACGGGCTATGAGGAGTTGGCTATTAAGAATTTTCGATCTTGTGCCATAGCGTAAAGCAAGGCGGGTAAAGTCTTCTAGACTAATACGACTTAAATCGAGGTTATTGAGTTCCAGCAATTTTTTTTGGTGAAAAAAAGTTGTGAGTTCATCTAGGGACAGAACGATCTTATAATCAGATATTTGTTTTGACGCCACCTCCGATTGTGCCAAAATATTTTGGTGAGTTAGTATGGTAGTGAGTAGAAATAGGCAAGGCCAGAAGACGCCTAGCCTAACCACGGAAATTTTGGCGTGATAATAATGAAATTTATTTGGGTTAGGTGAAATCATAATCTAAAGATATGGTAAATTTTTTCGGAAAGTGAGCCTTTTCTAAAAGCTTGGCATATGATTATACCTGATTTTTTGGTTAATTCAAGACTTTATGGTGCAAATAGGAGTTCTTGATAGCAAAAGTGGACCATGTCCTATGACATTCTACCTATTAAAGTAAGTAAAGCAAGGGTGGGTGACTGCTGATTAACATAGAACATGTCAACGAGTTGATATTTATGGTTTATGACCACTAAAGCTCTGGTGAAAATTTTTTGTTAAGGCAAGGATATTTACTCAAGAATGAGGTTAGTCTTATTCCTCATTTTTAAGAGTATTTATATCCACAAAACAGTTAGTAAGTTACATCAGCTCATGCTGGTAGTCCAGGAGACCCAGTTTTCCTCATCAAGAACAAGAATCATAAGATGAACTGGTTTGCCACCACCAAAACTCATTCGTATCACGGGATATTGTGTCGACGAGTCCTCGTTACTGTTAATGATAAGTCTGCAAATAAGTGCTGGCGTGTGCTCACCAGAAGGCTTACCAAAGCGTCGATGGTGAGAGAGAAAGTAATAACGACTACCTGATTTAAGGAGGTTATGAATCAGGTGTGTTTTATCAATACAATAGTAGCTGCCATTCCTCAGTTCTTTTAAAGTTGTTTGCCTACGTGATAGACAATCAGCTACCTTACTAGCATATCTGATTTTAGCTACATTTCCTATGAGTAGGTTATCACAGGTCATAAAAAGTTACCATGCAGCAACCCTCCTCGAAGGGAAAGCGCACTTAGTGTTTAGATCGTTTTGTTTTGTTGTTGCTTCACTTTGAATTACGAGTTGTAACTAACTGATTATACAAGTATTTCACAATAATCTTGTAACTAACAAATCCCTATCGAATAAAATACTGTTGTGTTTGTTTGCATATGTTTGACATTATTTT
>JAPOQT010000132.1 GCA_026710525.1 Pseudomonadota bacterium | reverse complement strand
TCGATCTCCATCCTTAGTTTTTGTTGCTCTCATTAATATTGGCTCTGTTGTTAACACCATTAAAAAGGTGTCGGGAATTATCAAAGAAAAGACGAAAATTGATCGAGATATCGAGATTGGTAAAGAATTACAAAGTGGTATTTTGCCGCAAAAAAAGTTTCGTCATCAACATTTTAGTTGGCATGCTTTTTATTATCCAGCGTCTCATTTAGCCGGTGACTGGTTTGATCTCCAAGAAGTCACTTCAAAGGATAAACGTCATGTGTTGTTAGCCTGTATTGTGGATGTCACTGGTCATGGTATTTCATCAGCAATGATGACATCTAATATTGCTTCTCATTGGGGACTTTGGTCTGAATCTTTACAAGATATTGAATTTGGACAAGATCACGAAACCAGAAACGATATCCTGCGAGTGGCTCCCCATCAAATTCATCGTGGCCTTGTGGGCCTCAGGTATAATTTAGGCTGTTCCATGGCTGTGATTATGTATGAGCCTGCAACAGCTTTACTCACTTATTTAACCGCCGGCCATCCTGGTATTATGCTGTCTTCTGGCTCTGGTGATAGCACTCGTTTTCAGTATCTTACTTCTGTTGGCACACGTCCTGGTATTACTAACGGGGTTTATTCTTGGCAAGCGAAAACTATAGAACTAGACAACACCCCAAAAACCATTGCCCTTTTCACCGATGGTATCGTTGAAGAAAAACTCACTGTACCCACTTGGTTAAAACATGTGAAAAGAAAAGCTAAAAAAGGTCAAAAAACTCCCACATACTTTATGCTCTCCCAACTCAGAAAAAATCGTAAGCTATTTTTAGCTCACCCTGATAAAGAAGATGATCTCACCTTACTCGTGATTAACCTCAGTAAGCCGGAATCAGCAAGCTGAAATCGATGGCTATGATCCTCCTCAGATAGATTATGTTAAACTCAGCAAAAAATATCATATAACAAGGGGAAGGGGAGAGGATGATGAACTTGCTGGTCAAAAATAATGATTAAGGGGGGACGGTTGACGTGAGGATGAAAATATGTGATTTTTGGTAATAGCTTCGACTGTTAATAGAGATATACTTTGATAACGTTTGACTTTAAATCCTGGTGAATTTAAGCTAGGATAAATAAAGTTCGATATGACTTTAACAGCGTTGATACGGTTATCTGGTGAAAATATAGACAGTATTGATGGCTCAAAGAGCGTGTGATAGTAAGTGATCATCATCACCATCTCATGATAAAGAGAATGTCAACCGTAAGATAAAAAGTTGTCCATACTCATCTGATGTCATGGTACATATTTTTAGCAACAAATTTAGGAGTTTTTCGTGAGGGTAATTAAAACAAAAGCAGTGAGAAAACAAACAATAGAACATCACGGTACGACTGATAGTGATGATCAACAGGATAGCTCTCCTAAAAAAGGTTCTTCTGCTAGAGGCAACGGCAAAAATCGTGTACCACATTCTAGTAGCAAGTCCAAGGTTGAAGAAGTGGTAACGATGCATCCTCATAAAAAGCCGAAGAATTCAATGAAATTGAACAGCTCAGCACCTCCTAAGGTCCAGAGTTTTTTTAATGCTCTCAAGTTTGCTCAAGGATCAAAACTCTTGATCTGTTTAAAGGGTTATCCTGATCCCGATAATATTGCCACATCCATTGCTTTGCGCTGGTTAGCTAAAGGGTTTCAGATTGAATGCGATATTATTTATTTTGAGGAAATATCTCACCATGAAAACAGGGCCCTAGTCAAGAAACTCGATATTGAACTCATCCCTTACAGTAATGATTTTGATGTCACTAATTATCAGTTTTTTGCGGTTAATGATTCCCAAACATCGGACCTGCCCATTGAGTTAAATAATGAGTGCCAATTGTTGGTATTTGTTGATCATCATAATATACTTGGAGAGGTGGCGGCGATTCATGTTGATATTCGAGAAAATGC
>JAPOQT010000131.1 GCA_026710525.1 Pseudomonadota bacterium | reverse complement strand
AGATCTGTACTGATTATCGTATTATTATAACAGTTAATGATGATGACGAAACACCACTTGAGCATAATATATGTAGCAAGCTGATATTTTCCTCATTCTCATTCAGTGACCTCAAGCTAACTCTATCGTCTACAAGATGTCCTAGTACTAATGCTAGTAATTGTATAAACATAGAAATAGGAGAAGGTGATCAACAAACGTTTCTATTGACTCTAACACAGTCTTATCATAAAAAAGATGCAGATGCAGTTCTTCAACCAACAAAGAACATCAACATAAAATATTTCAATTTTAATATAAAAAAAGCCACTGAAACAGATGAACCAGATGAACCAGGATGGCTCGATCCAACATATAACTCACAAGTTATCCAGCCGATTCGTGAATTTACCCAGCTGAAATGTGCCACAAGTAAGGTGCTTGATGGTAAAAGCATATCTTATGCATTTAAATATGATAAAGATAACAAACAGCGCGATACTATTTGGGAGGTCTTCCCCTCAAACCTACGATCATCAGAAAATCTTTTACCCATGCCTGGTATTATCACTAGTAGCGAAGAGGACAACGTCGTGAGTGATATTGAGTGTTTACTTACATCAGATGCATCAGGTTATTCTCACTGTCAATCACAGAGTTTGGGAAGCAGCCGATCACAGTGTAGGGCATCACGGATTCGAGGGGGCGAGAGTAATGGTAAAATTGCTTTAAGTTTTTATAAAGTAAATAATGACTTTACTTCAACTACCAAGATTCCTTACGTCTGTCTTTGGAAAATTCCCACAAACTTACTTCGTGTAGCTTTTAAGCCATTCGGTAATGTACTAAATAAGGCTGGTAAGGTGGAAAGCGGTGTATTCGCTACTTCATATAATCTGTGTGCAAGTACTAACAATATTGACAATATGAGTCTTTTTTACCTCGGTGATGAAAAGGTTACAGAAATCCATTCTAAAGAGGTATTCAAATTGAAATATGGAGAACATTTCAAGGAGTATAAAGCAGCAAGATTACAACTCTGTAACTTTACTAATTACTAAATAATTCTTCTAATAAAGGCGACAGTAGCTTTACCTCTCGGCTACGGGAAGCACTTATTAAAATAACAAACAACTACTTCTTGATGACATCTAACTCTCTGAGTCTTTGTTCACAAGGATATAAGGTATTATCAAAATTTCTTGAAGCTTTTCTGTACTCTTTCACTGTTTTATCTAAACTTTTACCAAGACTCCTAAGTTCTTCACGAAAATCAGTGGTTAAGGCTTTAATTAATTCACAACATAAACGATGAATTTCTCCGCTATGTCGTGCCATATTATGCTTCTGCCAGATTAAGGCTATCGTCTTCATCATGGCCAGCATAGTTGATGGTGTTGCTATAATAACACCATCGTTCGAAGCTTCTTCAAAAATATCTGTTCCTTGCTCTAGAGCAAGGAAATATAATCCTTCAAGAGGAAGAAAAAGAACCACAAACTCAGCACTCATTTGCTCACCTACTGAGCTATCACAAAGGTCCTGTAAATAATTCTTCTTAGCTAGCTGTTTAATTTGAGCTTTGAGCCCCTTAACAAACTGATTCTTATGGTCCTTAGCTAACTCTGGTTCATTGATTGCCGCCTTCTGAGCTTCTATATAGTGCTGAAGAGGAGTTTTAGCATCCACCACCACACACCGGTCACCAGGCAGCTTAATTAAAGCATCAGGACGAGATGATGCCTCTCGTCCTACTAGTGTCTGCTGTAATTCAAAATCAACATACTGACTCATGCCAGCAAGCTCTAAAATTTTCTGTAACTGTATTTCACCCCAAGCACCTGCTTTATAGTTACTAGCAAACACGGCACTAAATTGTTGACTCATACTTTGGCAAGTCTCTTCAAGAGACTTGTATGATTCCTGACGAACCGACTCCATTTTAGCCATGGCCGTGGTTACCTGATTGAGTAGAGAATTAATGGGAGCCATATCTTTCTCGACTTCCCGGTAACGGTCACTGATTTTTTGCTGTGATTCTTCAGCAAAACCACGTACTTTCTGTTCAAAAACTTGGGTGATTTGATGGCTATTTTGGTTAATAGATTGTACTAGAGCGTTATGACGATTTATGCTATCATGGGTCGTGGTTCTTCTTGTTATGACATAGCAAAGAAGAAAACCTAGAGTTAATCCGAAACAGAATGATAATATGAGTGTTAGCATAGTGCCTAGCCTTGAAAACAAAATGATACTTGATATGATAAGTGGTACTGTTTATGATTTATCGTCGCTCTTATTACTTAATACTCACCCTTGCTCTCTACTATCCATTGATGAGCTCGAACCTGGCTTTAGGAGATCCTGTGCCACCTAGTCAAAAAGCTCCCTCATGGCAGAGTTTTGTTAAGCCGAGTGACAAAGAGTTAAAAAAAACACTCACACCACTCCAGTATACCGTCACGCAAAAAGACGGCACAGAACAAGCATTTAATAATCCTTATTGGAATCACAAAGAACCAGGGATATATGTTGATATCGTGTCTCGTGAGCCTTTGTTTTCTTCAACCCATAAATACAAAAGTGGCACAGGATGGCCATCGTTTTATCAACCTATTGTAACAGATAACATTATTGAAAAACGAGATCGTTCTCTTTTTAGCATCAGAACAGAAGTGCGCTCAGCTCATGGTGACTCCCATCTTGGTCACGTGTTTGATGATGGCCCAAAACCTACTGGTAAAAGATACTGTATTAATTCAGCAGCTTTAGACTTTATCCCGGCTAGTGACCTTGAAAAACAAGGTTATGCTGAATATCAAAAATTATTTCAAGTAGCAGACCGGGAACCAGTGTTAGCGGAAGCGATTTTTGCTGGTGGTTGTTTTTGGTGTATGGAGCAAGTGTTTGAAGATTTACCTGGGGTGAAAGAGGTTGTATCAGGTTACACTGATGGTAATACTAAAAACCCAACTTATCAGCAAGTATCTGCTGGTGAAACCGAACACACAGAGGCTATTAAAATTAGTTATCATCCTCAAAAAATCAGTTATCAAAAACTGTTAGAGGTTTTTTGGCATAATATAGATCCCACTGTGGCAAACCAACAGTTTTGTGATGTTGGTAGTCAGTATCGATCTGGTATTTATTATCTCTCAGATAATGAACGCCTGTTAGCAGAGAAATCAAAAAACCTGGTGTTAAAAAAGTTTGGTCAGAATTTTACGGAGGTTAAGCAAGCCTCAGTGTTTTACCGAGCTGAAGAGTATCATCAAAACTATTACAAAAAAAATCCTTTAAGGTATAAATATTACAAGTATAGTTGTCGGCGGACACAAACCCTAAGAAAATTGTGGGGAGCAAAGCCAGTCTTTGCTTGGGAGTAGGTATTTAGATTAGAGGATGTTCAATGGTTACCGGTAAGCCTCTTCTTGACGTGCTCACAGGCAAAAAACCGTCACGGGTGCCAATATGGTTTATGCGTCAAGCTGGTCGTTGTCTTCCTGAATATCGGGCTATTCGGAGCCGAATGAATACCTATGATATGTTTCAAGACTCTGAGATAGCTTGTCACATTTCTTTACAACCTCTTGCTCGTTTTGATTATGATGCCTGCATTGTATACGCAGATATTCTCCATATTGCTGATGCTTTGGATAGTGGCCTAACGTTTGTTCGCGGTGACGGTCCTGTGATGACTAGGACCGTTCGAGGAGCAGAGGACCTTGTAAGGGTCCGTGCTCGCATGGAGCAACAAGATAAAATTCATGAAAAAATTTCCTGTGTTTATCAAACTCTCTCTTTAGTCAAACCCCAATTAGCTGATCATGTAACCCTGATTGGTTTTGCTGGTTCGCCTTGGTCCGTAGCTACTTATATGATTGAAGGCAAAAGTCCTGGCCAATTTAGAAACACGAAACGCATGATGATGGAACATCCTGACTATTTTTCTGAGCTTATGGGTTATATAACATCCGTTACTCTTCAGTATCTAAAAGCACAAATTGCTAGTGGTGCTGAAGTGATTCAAATATTTGAATCACATGCCGGTATCGCTTTAACTGATGAACAGTATGAAAAATACTGTTTACCTTCGATAGGGTATATCATCAGTGAGATAAAAAAAGAGTCCTCGACACCACTCATATACTTTATTAACGGTTCTTTTGGTAAGATAGCCAGTCTTAATGGAGTCTTTCGTTATATTGATGCCTTT
>JAPOQT010000130.1 GCA_026710525.1 Pseudomonadota bacterium | reverse complement strand
TTTTTTGGGTTTGCGATCATCACTCGGCAACTGCTCCACGAGATGGGCTGTGACCTTTGTGGTGATGTCTTGGCTTTGACTAGGGGATAGCCGAAGAGATTTTGATGAATTTTGATGTGATTTTGTCATACTTGTGTGATCTCAGAAAATATGATAAGTTATTAAGGAAGAGGCGAATCGTCTTAGTGGTAGTCAAGATCCGATAACCTGGTTTAAATGTTTAAATAATGATACTAGATCAGAAAACGAATAATGGATGTATTGTTAAAATGATATCTCGCTACCGGCGCGCAAGATATATTAACCATGATAAACTATTAAAAATGACTGATGGCACTGTACTGAGTTAAGAAACCATATACCTGTCGTTAACCCTGCTAATAGTCGCCAGTTAGACGGATCTTTATAGTATCCAATCTCACCAACTCCTGATCGTATCACATAGTGAGTCAAAAGTCAAGTTATGGTTACGGATCTAACCATAACCATAAAGTTATGGTATGGCATTCGGGGGAAGCGCGCAAGTTAAATCCTTTGATTTTCTTGTATACCATGGAGTTATTTGCGTAAAACCTGTTGGTGACTAGGTTGATGTCATGGCTAAGGATGTTGTATAAGTGTGATTATGTGGGTAAAAAAGCTCCGAGAACGTGATGGGTGGCCATCATGTTTGCCTCTATGTATTTTGATCATCTGCTCTTAGGAGGTAGATGTGAGAGGATAAGAGGTTTGGAAAATAAAGAAGGTATCCCTGCAAAACAAGAGAACCTAGCTATTCACTTGGGTGTGGTAATGGATTATGAGTTACAAATCGCTTTTTTCTTGGGAAAAAACACGACGAAATAAGGATGATGATTCCCTGGGATCATCATCAATTGGTGGCTGTTGCTTAAAATCGAGACTTTTTTTACTTTTAGCTTTTAAATCCATAAGTTCACGATGACTCGTCTGATATTTTAGCTGTAAATCGGCAATAGCTAACAATATTTTTTCCTGATGATCCTGAGCGTTATCACTATCTTTTTTTAAGACCATTTTGAGGTACTCTATCTGCTTTTTGATACTGTGTTTTTTGAGCTCGAGCATGATTTGCTCCAAGGCGTTTTTCCGGAGAATAGCCTTAAAACGAACCTCACTATTAGTGAGGTTGGCCCTAACTGATGGTGTGAAAGCAGTTATTAGGGATGAGTCTAAGGTGTCTGGAATATCTCCTTCATCACATGCAGGCGACACTCCTTGCTTGAGATAGGCTAAACAATTGATCATTATGTCATGCCAAAACGGATCCGCTAGTAATTCACTATGGATAAAGTTCTCAAGTGTGTCGAGGGGAAGATGGTCAGAAGGCTCGGCGAAATACAGATGAACCAAGAATTCCCACCATAGCAAAGGTAAGGGGTCAGGATGGTTATCACTTTTCTCAGATGGTTGATTTTTCACTTTGCGACCTTTGATGGTGTGAACTTTTTTGAGGAGTGCTTCCTGGGAAAGGCCTGAATGTTCTGCAATTTTTGCTAGGATCATATCTTTTTGGAGTGGATGATTCACGGTGACCACCCAAGGTAACAATTCTTTTTCTACCAGGGATAACACTTTTTCTGGAGGAGTGGTG
>JAPOQT010000129.1 GCA_026710525.1 Pseudomonadota bacterium | reverse complement strand
TAGCCACATAATAGGCCAGTAACACAATATCGTTGGCAAACAGTTCCTCTCTATATTTGCGGTCTAAATCTTCCTCAGCAATTAAACCAAGATCAAAAAGTCTGGCCATAAAAGTACCAGTGCCAGTAAAAGGGTCTAAGACCCGCACACCCCCACTCGAAAGTGTTGTGTTAAATTTCTTCTGTAGGATCACATTCACACTGCGGAGGATAAAATCAACCACCTCTACAGGTGTGTAAGCAATACCAAGAATGTCCGTGGTTTTCTTAAAAGCTTTGCGAAAAAATTGATCGTATAACTCCCTAATAAGCTGCTGTTTACCAGCAGATGTTTTCACACTTTGGGCCCGAGATCTGACGGAATCATAAAAGTCACTTAACTCCCGAGTTTCAGAATCAACATTAAACTGATCCAAATGTGTGAGAATCTTATCCATCGATTTTGATACCGGGTTTTGCGCAGCAAATCCAGTAAATAATGCGGCAAAAATTGGCTTGGTCACCATATGCTGACCTAGCATCTCGGTAGCGTCATCTTCTTCAATACTAGGATTAAGGTCATCTCTGAGTTCTTCAATAAACTGGTTAAAATAACGACGAGAATCTTCACGACTCTCAACTAATCCCGCAATCCTTGTCATAGCATTACGGGCCATTTTACCCACATCATCAGCCCAATCAGGCCAGTAGGTTTTACGACCACAGTGTTTCACCACTGTGGTCGTAATAAGGGTATGGATGATCTGAGTGGCTGTACCTGCTAAGTCGCTATTAATTTCCTGATTTTTATTTTCTTTTTCTGACTTTTCCCCATTGAGCTGCTGGCCAATATTCAGTCTTAACTGGGGTAGTGATTCACTAAAGCGTGGATCAGTGGCTTCGTGAATCTGAACACCACCTACCACCTGCAGAAGATTTGAGTGATCTAAAGAACCATCAAGGCTAGCAGCATGTATTTCTGCATCAAGACGTTCATCGTGACTTCTGAGGGCGTTGATGACTTTTGTTACCGGCCGAAAGACTTCGTCTTGATCTAAATACTCTTTCGCCTGATCTAAGTCTGGGGTAACTACCGGAATAATAATATAACCAAGCTCTTTACCCGGTGCCTTACGCATTACTCGACCAACCGCCTGTACCACCTCCTGCTGACTCGATTTTGGGTGAAAAAAGATTAAACCATCTAAAGCCGGAACATCCACACCCTCAGCTAAACAACGGACGTTAGAAACAACACGACACTCGTCATCAGCATCGGCCGCTAACCAGCGTAAAATCTCACCACGCTCTACCGCCGAATAACCACCATCCACATGTTTCATGGTGACAGGCAGTACTGTGGTTATTTCCTCCTCAATATCAGCTTCCGTTGCCAAATACTCCTCAACTACCTGGGGAAAAAATTCTACGAGATTTTTTGAATGCTTAATCTGACTCGTAAAAGCTAACACCTTTTTCATCGGATTTATGTCATCGCCGTGATAGCCTATTTTTTGCATCCCCTTCCAACAACCAATGATTTTGGTAGCATCATCAAGGGTAAGGTTTTTTAACTTTTCATAACTGTGACTTAGCTGACTAGCCACACTTTGAGGCAAGTGTAAAATAATCACCCGGTAATCAGAAAGTAGTCCATCCCTTAACGCCGATGAAAAACCATAACGATAAAGAACCCGACCATAACGCTCAGGATCATCCATCGAAACAATCATCGCATCCTTATCACGAGCTGCGTTTTTAGCACTCTCTGAATAGATTCTCGGAGTGGCTGTCATATAAAGACGTTTACGGGCTTTGAGAATCTCTTGATCATGCATCTTAATGAAATAAGAGTGATCCTGTTTGCTGTCACCAGGCATGGTGTAACCAGTGGTGCGGTGAGCTTCATCAGCAATAACTAAATCAAACTCAGGTAGCTGATAGCGTTCTTGAGCCTCAATAATCACCCCTATTGAGTGATAAGTCGCAAAAATAACTTGTATACTAGCGTGCTGACTTTTTTTATGAAACGCTAATGCCAGTTTCTGAGGGTTAGTGGTCGCCGGTATCACTAACTCGCTTTTTGCTATCTCTAAAATGTCTTCCGTTTTTTGCTTACCAATCGAGCTATCACTACAAACAGCATATGACTCAAAACCTACTTTGGTGTCCTCATGCCAACTGGTAATGAGCTGATTTACCAAAGCCAATGATGGCGTGAGTACCAAAACGTAACCCTTTTTGCTCGCAAGTAATGCTTCAGCAATACCCAAGGCAGTAAATGTTTTACCCGTACCACAAGCCATCACCATCATGCCCCGATCAACGCCGCTAGAAAAAGCAGAAATCACAGCGTCCACGGCATCCTGTTGATGAGCTCTGAGTTCTTTCTTATCTTTTACTCTTAAATCATGACCATCACTCACAGCTTCCTGCCAGTTAACACGACTCTCTCGTAAGGTGTTGAGAGTGTATTTACGAGTATCCTTTTCCTGCCGGTTAAAATCATGATCAGCAAATTCTGACCACCTCTTAGCTGTGGTCTCAATAAAGATTCTGCCAATAAACTCGTCACTGCCTGAACGGGTAATAAAACTGTTAATATCATCCTTGGTAATTCGGTGACTGCCCTCAGGATCATAGAACTTACACTGGATGGCTACATATTCGCCGTCATGGGTTTTAGCAACTAAATCAATGCCCGTGTCCTGCTTAGACTGAGACTTCTGACACCAATCAGCGTAACTTAATACCTCTGAGAATTGAGACCTCTGTACCGGGTCATGGGTGAGCCACCAACACATGAGTTTTTCAAAAGCTGTACCCTGATCACGCACAGTGAGAGATTGAGACTTAATGTGACTCAAAATGTCATCAATGGAGCTTGGTAAAGAATTAGATAACATAAAGTACCAACATAAAATAAAAAAAATGAAAAATGGTAACTAAACTGAGAGAAGTTACCTTAAAGGCTAGTATATCGTTTATATCATATCTTCTACTAAACCAAGTATAGATTAATATCTCCAAAACTATTCTTAACTAAATTAACGGTAAAAAAAAGATGGCAATGAAAGCTGGAAAAGGTATGACATTGCCCTGCCTATCGTTCATAATTATGCATCTCTTAATTTTTTTCATATTACTTAAAAAAACCACTTATATTTTAAAATATGTATTATTAATAAATAATCATTTCTCATAAAAAATATGGGAGATAGCATAAATTCTGTTTTAAATAGAACACTTACATGTTCTCGATCTGATAATGATTGCCACTGATAACTAGGCGACACTATCATGAGACATTGATCATTTTTATTACTGAGTCCTGACTTTAACATTTCAAGCTGAGCAATAATCGTAAACCACTGGAATAAAAAGCTTTTTTGCAAACCTGGCATTTAAAAAGCACACATGACAGCTCTATGATCCCTCTTCTGAAAGATAAAAATTCTATTGACTTCAAAGGTGTTATCAAGTTAAACAAATAGCGAGGGACCCTCTAATGTAAGGTTCGATAGACATCACTCACATGATTTCACTTTTATTGGAAGATAACCACCGTGTTAAGGACAGAAGAACTGGAAGCTAAAATCAAAGAACATATTCAGGACGCTCTGGTTGAGGTAGTAGATAGTAAAGGAGATGGTTACCATTTTCATGTCACGGTGACAGCTTCGTCGTTAGCAGCACTTTCTCCTGTGAAACAACATCAGGCTATCTACCGAGCATTAGGTGACACTATGATGGCTAAAATTCACGCAATTTCTCTTAATATCAAAGATTCATCAGACTAAATGTTCACTCATCACCCTGCCCTATTCCTACTTGGGAAGGAAGTATGGCCAAACAACTTTATTTATTTAATATAAATTTTTTTATATTTTTTTGATAAATTTCTAATGAAATCACTGAATCAAACCGACACCTATGAAACATTTTGTTAATCAACGTTGTGTGAGTTGATCTACTTGTCTGGTAATGTAATTGGTTAGCTTTGATTATTATATTTTTTTACAAATCAACATTTGTTTAAGTCACTTGGAGACACTATCATGAAACATTTATCACTTTTATTACTGAGTCTTTTAATTATGTCTTTAGCGAGCAGCTGTGCCATGTTTGGTGGCGGCGAGTCGGATATGGAGATGGAGGAGAACGAGTTTTCTACCGACGAGACTTATGATACTGAAACGGATAATTCTGCATTTAGTAGCAATGAATACGGTGGCGAAAACAACCTCTATGGTGATTTTAGTCCCGATGATGATGATGCTTCTGGAGATTTCGCTGGTGATGATGGCATGGGTTATTCCGGTGATGCGGTATCAAGTTCTGGAGTAGCTATGGGCGGCCAGGTTTATTTTGTTCAATCGATGACTAATGTCACTTCTTCTCCGGGTGGCCAAGCACTTTATGTTTTACATCAAGGCGATTCAATTCGCGGTGAACCAGCAGGTGAGTATACTATGATTGGTATGGAGCAATACGTTCTCACGGCTGCTTTAAGCCAGGGCCCAGTGGCAAGAGTTGCAGCATCTAATCCTTGGCGATAATGATTCTTAGAATGTTACTGTTATTTTGGCCGTCAACCTAAGATGAACAAATCATTGTGCGGAGGGTAATTGTGGCGTCATCTCTCACAAACAAAGAGAGGGTAATATATTTACAAAGCTACTTAAAACATTTGCAAAAAAACTCATCACAAAAGATCATTAAGACACAGTTTTTAAATCATGTTGACAAGCTTTCATCAAAACCTGACAAGGTGAGATGGTATCTTGCGCTAGCTCGGGTTTATATTCAAGCTAACCCTGGTGAAACCATTAAGTATGCCAAGATAGCTTTAGATCTTGATAAAAAAAATCAAGAAGCAAAAAAAATCATTTACCATGCTCATCAGAAGAAGAAGGAAGCTAGTATAGCGAGTTTCCAAGCAACACCATCAGCCGACTATCGTTCTCAATCAGCCAGAAGTCAAGGACAATTTCATATACAACCTCAAACTGTTGCGCGACAAGTGCCATTAAAAGAACCGCCGTCAGATGACCATGAGTCACCCAGTGATTTTATGTCAAGCACTGTGGTGGGTGTGCCATCATTTCTCAACAAAAAAACCAAGGTGAGTCCAATGGCACCTCCTGTTCCACTACAACAAGAGACCACAGATCATGATGCTGATGATTATGATCACCTAACATTTGAAAATCAAAGTGAAGCAGATCAGAACTCTGATCGACTTGAGTCCAACTTGGCTAGCCTCGTTGATCAAAGCATTACAGAAGATCTCACTGATCTATCTGAACTTGATTACCCTAACCCACAGCCCCCCATTTACGATTTAAGTGATTCTTCTCATCCCTCTCATGATTTACCACTCGATAATGTGGGTGATCACAACAAAAAACCCACTAATGAAAATGTGTCACCGTCAAGCTCTTCCGGTGACACAGTACTGGAGCATTATCTTGAAGAATTGATCAATCAAGGCAAAGCCTATTTAGCTCTTATTGTATTGAGCTCACTTGCTGATACTTGTCATAGTAATTTTTCTCAAGAATTTAGAAGTCACATGTTGACCTATTACCAGACAGCTAACTCAGCTTTAGGTCGCGAGCTACCAGCGATTTCTCAAACAGAGATAGCAGCACTCAGTCACGATAGTGAAGTGACTCGCTGGCGGCTATTTCTAAAAACCTCTACTCTACCTAAGTCAGAAGAAGCCACCCTTTTATAAACACTAAAACAACATGATAAAACGACTTACTTTAGCGTCAGAGGCAGAGATCTTTTTTGAAATCTCACCTTCGCTCTCATATTCATCTTTTGCTATGAGTTAATGGACAAAGGGCAAAGATTAAGCTTGCGACATCGTGTCGTCCAGACTACGGAAAGAAAATAATAGCCAGGCTTTTGCCAAATCATACCTAGGCAACATTGAGGCTCGACTCATTATCAGAAAGATCCACCGGGCACCGTCAATCTTCTCATATTTATAACCAGCTAACTCTAAGACACTATCGTATGATATTCTATCAATGATCATCATGAGAGAAACCCGGCATCAATTAAGGAAAGCTCTATGACAAAACGTCGCCTTCCTAATAGGGATACAAGACTTTGCCAAATTAAAAAAGAAACAGTACTATTACGTCGACAAAACTCAACTCATATACCTTCTTATCGACGAGGAAGAGTATTACTTTCTTGCTCGGCCACGCAGATTTGGTAAAAGCGCTTATGAGCACAATAGAGCAACCGTTTCTTAGTCACAAATCCTTATTTGAGGATCTTGATATTTACGACAAATGGGAGTGGGACGAAAAATATCCTGTGGTGCGACTCAGTTTTGGTAATGGCAAAGTAAGCACACCAGAAGCGATCGAAAGAAGGGTTATTAAGCCAGTTAGCTCACATTGAAAAAAGCTGGACTAACACCTGAGGAAGAACCGGATACTAATGCTTCTGGCTAGTGAGAAGATGTTATCTTTCGTCTTTATGAGCTAACAGGCATCACAAAATTATTATCCTTCTTTGATTCACCTACTCCACAGTGAGCTCTAAGTAAATTTCTTCGCTTTCTGTTGTCTTCAACACTCCAGAATGAAACGTAATTGTCGGAGGAGCCGCTTTTTTGTCTATGGTATAGTCATCAGCTGTTAAGGTGCGCTCGCCTAACTTAACTAATGTCACATCGAAGACTTTCCCTTGCAGTTGTCTTATTTCGTACGACTCTCTAACACTCACAGGCGAATCTGATTTTTGAAATTTGAACATAGATCTCAAATGACTTCCCCATGAAT
>JAPOQT010000128.1 GCA_026710525.1 Pseudomonadota bacterium | reverse complement strand
TAGAGCTAGTTCTCCCAAGACGATGGTATCACCGATTGTATAATATTTTGAAATATAACCTGATCCTGTGACAGCACCCACAGAGTATTCATAGTGGAATGCTAGTATCATAGGTGATGATTTCATCGGTTGAAAGAAGTGTAGTTGTTTAATTTGAACAGCAAGGGAACGGTGTTTCATTTGATATGTGATGGGAGTGAGGGATGGAAAAATATCAATTTGCCAAATATAATGGGCATTTTTTGCGCTATCTTTCATTTGATGAGGAAGCTTACCATCGAAAGCTTCAGCAGGTTTTTTGTGTTGAGCATCCTGTTGCTGTTCAGCGCTTAAACTCAACTCTAGTCCATAAGATACAGGCTCACATAGTTGTTGTCGTTCAGGATATTTAATGTTCAGTAACATGGTGAGCTGTTTTTTGTCAGGATGAAAACAATTGATCGTGATTAAATGCGGAGATTTTTGGCGGATCACAGTTTTGAAACGTTGATCTTTGAGTGGGTCTAATTTATAGATGTCTCCGAGTGTTGTTGATTGACTAATAGTATGCTGCTTTTTTTGGTCCTGCTTAGCTTGAAAAGGGGTTTTGATTTTAATGAGCCAACGTCTTTCGGTTTTCGATATCGGTGTTGGATCGATAATGAGCACCCCGCTCTTGAGAGCTGTTAATAAAAAGCTCTGTTCACCGGTCCATTTAATGTTAACCAACCCTTTTTTCGAAAAATTGATTTGTGAGTCAAAGGTGCCGTGAAAGTGCTTTTGATCTCCGACAACAAGAGATACTGGTAGGTCTTTGTAAGTATGGTTAGGCATGGTAAAGCCGAGCGGTGATCCTAACAGAAATTGGCTAAAGACCGTAATGCACGCGAGTTTTCTGACAATGATCATAGTGTTCCGTATCCTCTTTTGGTAGTAAGAATAGCTCCTTATCACGGGTAAAATAACGAAGAGTCTCGTGCTTAGTGAGGCCAAGATAAGAGTGTTCTTCATCCTCAATATAGATGACTTTGACTGATGGTATAACACAGTAATCCAATGTTGTATGATCCCCACCAGACACACTGTGACCAGCCGGGTTTCTCATGAGAGTGATTCCTTGGCTGGGGGTGTGTTTTTTTTTCATCAGAGCTAAAGTCATGCCGGTGGTAAAAGTGGTAGTTAAATGAGGGGGTGCCTTTGGCTCTTGTTTTAGCCAGAGGGTGACCTCACTAGTGAGGGCGTCTTGGGTCCATTTTTGCCACTCAGATAAACCAAGGGATTCGGATAGGGATTTTTTGTTTGGCCATCCAGAACTCATTAAGCTTGAGCCTGCTTCAGCAGCATTTTTCCGGCTATCATGCCAAAAAGTGAGGGCAAGAGCTAACATTAAGCACGGAAGCAAGTTAAATTTAAGGCTTTTCTTGGTCACGAGTTTGATCAATAACCGATAGGGGATACTGATAGTCTTGGTTATTTTTTTCATAGAGACGGTAACCTTTTAGTTGAATGTAATAGCTAAGAAAAAAAACAAACAGTGCTAAGACTCCTAGTTGAATAGGCCACATATAAAACTCCTAATCAAGGGGGGGTATGATGATCCAACATACTGTCGCATTCCTTAAGCTGAGCTTGTTTCATTTTTTGACAGGATGATCTATCATTTTGTTGTAAAGGCATCTTTGTCGCTAATTGATAAAATTGTATGATGTGGTCGGCTTCACAGTTATCATGTAGAACCTTTTGGATGCACTTGGCATACAACCTGGTTGTTGCTACCTCTTGCAAACAAGAAAAACCAGCATATGATGCCATGGTTAAACACAAGAAACCAAAACCATAATGAATCACGTCCATAACATTCTCTCCCATGTTCAGATTAAGACTCGAGCAAAATCGTGGGATCTTAACATAGGCTACTACGATCCCATACGGACATTTGCCAGAAATAAGTTTAGTTGATTAATTTTTAACCAACTAAAATTATTATGATAATTTGAGAGCGAAAATTAGCTAAGAAAAAAATCACTATAGCAAGTGAAATGTGACTTTGGTCAGCACGATATGCAGCCATGACTCAGTTATAGGGAGATATGTGAAGTACTCTTATGGGTAAGATATAAGAGGTTATTACTGGCTATAGCGACTGATCATCACCCCTCTTTTCTCGCAAAAAACAGGAGTAAGTAAAAGGATATTTTGTTAATGGATTCAAGATAAAAATCAGGGGAATACAGAATGGGTTCTGTATTCCCCTGATATGAAGAGTTCTATGTGACAATTGAGATAAAGGTACTTACTTTGATACATCCTCGTATTCGGCATCAACCACATCCCCATCTTGAGAATCGGCTTTCGCATCGTTGGCATCATCAGTAGGACTACCTTGGCTACTCGGCCCTCCTTGTGGAGCCCCTTGGTTAGCTGAGCTTGAGTAGACTTGCTGTGATAGCTCATGGACTTTTTTCTCAAAATCGTCCTTCGCCGCTTTCAAGGTGTCGAGATCTGAAGATAACTTCGACTTAGCGTCAGTAATAGATTTCTCAACACTGTTTTTGAGATCTTCAGGAAGCTTATCTTTATTTTCCTGTAACAGCTTCTCAGCTTGATAAATCATTGAATCTAGAGCGTTCTTAGTCTCAATAGTCTCTTTGGCAACCTTATCAGCTTCAGCATTGACTTCGCCTTCTTTCACCATTTTCTCAATGTCTTCTTTCGAAAGTTTGCTCGATGATTGAATAACAATCTTCTGTTCTTTCGAGGTACCAAGATCCTTAGCCGATACCGAGACAATACCGTTGGCGTCAATATCGAAAGTGACTTCAATTTGCGGCACTCCCCTGGGTGCTGGTGGGATATCAACAAGACTGAACTGGCCAAGAATATTATTATCTCGAGCCATCTCTCGCTCCCCTTGACACACAACAATTTCGGTGGAAGTTTGATTGTCAGCAGCAGTGGAAAAAACCTGACTCTTACGAGTAGGAATGGTGGTATTACGCTCAATGAGCTTGGTCATAATGCCACCTAAGGTCTCAATTCCTAACGATAGAGGAGTGACATCGAGGAGCAGAACACCTTTGACATCACCACCCAGAATACCTGCTTGAACAGCAGCACCAATGGACACCACTTCATCAGGATTCACGCTACGATTCGGTTCTTTACCAAAAAACCTAAAATCCTGCCCCACTTATCTCGCTTTCCTTCCCAAAGGATCTGTAAAGATTGGCCAAAAAACTTGCTTGAAAACTCTTGTAACCTATGAGCACTAAGATTCCTAAGAATTTTTGAT
>JAPOQT010000127.1 GCA_026710525.1 Pseudomonadota bacterium | reverse complement strand
TATCATAAAACCAAATCAAGTTATGTAAGCCTAAATGGCCAGCAAGAGCCGCCGCACCCATGGTGACTTCTTCTTGCATACAGCCATCACCTAACAAACACCAGGTTTTATAGGAAAATAATTTTTGATCTAACTGGGCACTTAAGTGAAGGGCGCTGGTAGCCATACCGACAGACATGGCCGCTCCTTGTCCTAAAGGACCCGTCGTACATTCGACATAAGGAGTGATGCCATATTCTGGGTGTCCTGGGGTTTGAGATCCCAGCTGTCTAAATGTCTGTAAATCCCGAATGGTCAGAATATCCGAGGCGTATAGCAGTGCATAGAGGAGCATCGATTCATGGCCAGCTGATAACACAAAACGATCTCTAGCAAAATGGTTCGGATCTTCAGGATGCCAGTGTAAAAATTCGGTCCATAACAAATAAGCAAAATCCATGGATGACATGGCACCACCTGGATGACCAGAGCCCACGTTATTCACACCGTCAATAACCAGACCTTTAAGAAAATTGACTGTCATCTGATTAAAATCCTGATTTTTCATGACGCCTTTCTATGATGATTGCCATAACCCATAACTAGCCACTCTCAACTTCCTGAACACAGGATCATCTCAAGCTATAAAGCTCAAGTAAGAAACCAATCACAACAATAATTTAACAAAAAAATCAAGATGATAACATCATGAAATCTATTGATCCCATCAGGGTTAAACGTGACCCATGTCAATACTACCGCTTTTCACTTTTAGAGCATACACTAGTATCAGACAATATCTCGCGATAATTGCTAATTTTCTGAATATCCGCAGGAAAAATTCAGATTCCTCCACAGGGTTATCTGAAGCCCCTTCCAAAGATGTATGGACCGTTAACACTCTGCCTCCTAGAGGGAAACAAAATTGATGGCGTAGTGATTCATCAAGAAAAATGCCACCCTATCCATGACGATTCACCTAATGTCCGGAAGCCGTAAACAAAGCCATGGTTTCTGGAAGCATGCTCCAGAACAAGAACTTTTTAAAGTACACTGGGACCATGACATGAGGAGAATGCTGCTTGATTCAGTCCTCCTCATATTCTTCAGTGCTTATGGATGTTTGATGATATTCTCCCTAACAGAGGCTCAGCACAATTGGCATTCATAAGCTTAGAGAACCATATGAAACACTGAGATCAAAAACTCAAAATCTTTAGTCTCAGGAGCAAATACTATGATCATGCTCCGCATAACCACAAATAGAGGTATAGCACCGATCTACCTTGCCTTGGCAAAAATCAAGTAAGAAATTTATCCTATTCATCGATGATACTACCACCCTTTTAACAGTCTTCTCATGAAAGACGTAAAGATCACATCTTCACATTTCCCATTCTCAAAACTCAGACCCACCACTGAATATTTCTGAGGCTAGACACTCAAATGTGGCAGTATTACCTGATAAATATCAAAAAAAACATAGGGGACCACACCCATGATGAAACTAATACCCTAAAGAGGGATTTTATATAACAAAGAATTATGTTATAAGGGTAAGAGTTATTTTCCTCTTAACTTACTTATACCCTCAAGTAAGTTAAGATAGAAGACTGATCACGATGATTACTATATTGAGACCTTTGCTTTATTAAGGACACACTCTATGGCACTAATTCCTGTGGTTGTTGAACATACATCTCGTGGCGAGCGGTCATGGGATATTTATTCCCGCTTACTAAAAGATCGCATTATCATTTTAGGAACACCGATTAGCGATGATGTGGCGAACGTGATTGTAGCTCAATTACTTTTTCTGGAAAGCGAAGACCCTGAAAAAGATATCCATTTTTATATTAACTGTCCGGGAGGAGTGGTTACAGCAGGTCTCGCTATATACGACGCTATGCAAGTCATCCGTTGTCGAGTCAAAACATACTGCATCGGACAGTGTGCCAGCATGGGAGCATGGTTACTTGCCGCCGGACCAAAAGGGCACCGATATGCTTTACCAAATAGTCGAGTGATGATCCATCAGCCACTGGGCTCAGCCACTGGTCAAGCGACTGATATTGGCATTCGGGCAAAAGAAATGATTAATGTTAAAAAAAAGATGACCGAACTCATGGCTAAACATACAAATCAAACAATCGCTAAAATAGCTCAAGACATAGATCGCGATTATTATATGAGTGCCCATGAAGCTAAGGCCTATGGCATTGTTGACCAAATTGTTGAAGGGATAAATAAAGGAGATGATTCATCACCCGATGAAGAGTCGAAGGATAACGAACAACCCGATCAAGAAAAAAACTAGGTCTTAACCTTCACCCGTATATACTATTAAGAAAAATCATCAGTAAGCCGAGTGGTAATTTGTATAGTGCCGTTTATTGATCACAAAACTCGTCGTCTGGGAGTGCTCTCTTGAATAAAAAAGGAACCTTAAGCTGTAGCTTTTGTGGAAACAACCAACGGGATGTTAAAAAACTCATTGCTGGACCTGATGTCTATATCTGCAATGAGTGTGTCGAGCTATGTAACGATATTATTGCCGAAGAAGTTTCTAATATTAAGAAAGTCAAAGAGATTAACGCGGTCCCAACCCCCAGAGATATTAAGAAGGTCCTTGATGAGTATATTATTGGCCAAGATAAAGCTAAAAAAACTTTAGCGGTGGCCGTATACAACCACTATAAAAGGATCGAAACAGCTACCGTCGCTCCTACCGATATTGAGCTCCATAAATCTAATATATTACTCATTGGTCCTACTGGCTCTGGAAAAACACTTTTAGCCCAAACCCTAGCTCGTATACTCAACGTGCCTTTTACCATTTCTGATGCGACGAATCTCACAGAAGCCGGCTATGTTGGCGAGGATGTTGAGACCATTATCCTCAATTTACTCCAGGCATCTGACTATGACGTTGAACGATGTCAAAGAGGTATTTGTTATATTGATGAAATAGACAAAATTGCCCGCAAAAATGAGAATCCTTCCATTACCCGAGATGTTTCTGGTGAAGGAGTCCAGCAGGCATTACTGAAAATCATTGAAGGCACTATTGCCAATGTGCCACCAAGAGGTGGTCGGAAACACCCGCAACAAGAATGTCTTCAGGTAGACACCACTAATGTTTTATTTATTTGTGGTGGCGCTTTCTCTGGCCTAGAGGCAATTGTTTCCAGAAGGATTGAGACTTCTACCATGGGCTTTGGTGCTCAAGTACTTTCGAAGCGAGAACGTCAAGTGAGCGATATTTTTTCCCATGTCGAGACTACTGATTTAATGAAGTTTGGTATTATTCAAGAGTTTCTGGGAAGACTCCCTGTGGTTTGTTCCTTAGATGCTCTGGATGAAGATGCCCTTGTCGAAATACTCACCGAACCTAAAAATGCGATTGTTAAGCAATTTAGCTATTTGTTTTCACTGGAAGATGTGGAACTCAAGCTGTCTGATGGTGTGCTCAGAGCTATCGCTAATAAAGCTATTGAGAAAAAAACAGGAGCACGAGGCTTACGAGCTATCCTAGAAGATTGTCTGATGGGAGTGATGTATGATATGCCTGGTCGAGAAAACCTAAAAGAAGTGGTGGTGACCAAAGATTGTATTCAACTTGGTAAAGAGCCTATGAGCGTATTTCATCGCCATCCGCAAAAAATAGTCGAAGTTCAAAATAGTGCTAATCTAACCACACCAAGAGAAAAATCTGCTATGCCACAAAAAAACAAGGCCGTGGCTGCCGGTAAAAATTAATCGTTATTAAAAAATATTAACGTTCCATCTTTCCTTTGTTCTGCCAATCCCTCACCCGCTTCATGATCGGTTTTACCGCAATAGAAAATCTGAATCGGAATCTGATCAAAACCAAGTTCTTGCTGAAGAAATTTACTCACATAGCTCTTATAAGACTCCTTGATGGCTGTGGCGACATTACATTTAACCCTGACTTTGACATTTCAAATTTAGAGCAAAACGTAACATATTGAAACAATAGAACTTTTTTTGTGCACTCT
>JAPOQT010000126.1 GCA_026710525.1 Pseudomonadota bacterium | reverse complement strand
GATTGGTGTTGACCCCCTTACCTATATTCGCGGTCGTTCTCTGGCCCACCATTATTTTGTGGTTGATGAGGCACAAAATCTATCAGCTCATGAAATTAAAGCTATTCTTACCCGTGTGGGAGATAATACAAAAATTGTTTTAACCGGTGACCCTCATCAAATTGATGTGCCTTATATTGATCCTGAAAGTAATGGCTTGGTTTACGCCAGTAGGAAGTTTCAAGGGTCAGCTATTGCGGCGCATATCCATCTTCAGAAAGGAGAAAGAAGTGAACTCGCTGAATTAGCGGCGGAGCTTCTTTAAGCTGAGTCTTCATGTTTTGCGTAGAGGAGTTACCGACATAACAGAATTTTTAAAGCTCATTGACAAGGCAAAAGCGAGAGCCAAAGCTAAGGCATCAGTGGCATCATCTTTTTGTGGTTTTTGGAGCATAGTATGTGTTTTGAGCATTGATTTTAAAATGAGAGCGACATCTTTTTTGGCAGTTGATCCTCTACCTGTGATGGCTTTTTTAGCTTCGGTGGCGGTCATTTCACAGAGAGTAATAGGGTGTCGGGAGGTGGCAGCTATTAATGCGCCTCTGGTTTCACTGAGCTTGATGGTGGCTTGGGGATGGATACTGACGTAAGTTTTTTCAAATACACCATAGTTCGGTTTTGTTCGCCCAATGAACTCGTCAAGATGAGTGTGCATAAATAATAGTCGTTCTAGGTAACTCAGTTTCCTGGGCGCTTTAAAGACGCCAAGATCACGAAGGTGAAATTGATTTCTGGCTTGAATATGTGGAATTTCAATAATGCCATAGCCAGTTATCTGAGAACCTGGATCAACACCAAGTATGGTTATAGGTTGTTCTGAGGGCATAATGAGTGGTGGCTTTCTGTTAAGATCATATGGTTGATTACCCGGTAAGGTAGTTTCCTCGGAAATGGTCTAGTATCTGGAGTATCACACATGATGAGTAGTGATCGGTCGCAAACGACCCTCGATAGTAGCATATCAATTATTTTATGAATATAAAGTCAACGTGATTTGATATTACCTGAGTGAAATAGGTGTTACCAGTTACAACTCGTCACAAGGATATTAAGGGAGTGCTTTTCTGTATCATAGGTCCTGATACCACCTATGGCTCTCCTTAACTCTTCACGAAGTAAAAAGCCGCCAAGAGTTTTTTCTCTATGATGAATGGTGGCCCTTTGTTTTCGAAGTGTCAAGAGTCCTTGGGTAAGAATTCTTAAGCTGATATCCTTAAGAGTTGTGCTCAATTCCCATTGAGGTATGCCAATTGTTCTTTCCCGGCGGGACGAACGGTGGAGATTTGTCGCGAGGATACAATAGTTGAGAGTTTTCAGCAGAAAAACACGCCCATCTCCATAACTGCCATAATAAATAATGAATGTGTTATCCATACGTTCTTGAAATTTCAACCGGAAAATCCTGATATATCAAAAGACATAACCATCTGAACATGTTAAAAATATATAGCTAATTGATTAGAATATTATCAAAAATGTGCAGAACAGCAAACTCAGGAGATCAGATACAAATATTCTTCTTGGCACTAGATGAAGGGCGATCTATGTCAATCATTAAAAACTTAATATCTAACGATACTCGTTTTTATTTATCGAAAACCATTCTCATCATCAGATTCCCCTGTATAGTGAGTTCGTTTCACCATCTCTCACAACATTATTTGTGAGAGATGTCGTCGGGTCAGTCTTAAGGTCAGTGTTTACTGGCAAATAATGGTTTGTTCTCACACGGGTGATAAGCGTCAAACTATTCTTCTTCTACGAGTTTACCAGAGAGCTCATCACT
>JAPOQT010000125.1 GCA_026710525.1 Pseudomonadota bacterium | reverse complement strand
TGCTTGATTTTTGATTTTCAGGCACACCTCAAATTGATAGAGACCAGGTTGATTATTAAATTCTGAGAGTTTAAGTAGATGATTGTCATCATAGACTCCATGAATGTCAGAACCCAAGGGTTCATCACTTCGACAACCACTCATAACGCCGATCAACAGGAGTAAAATCACCATCGATAATTCAGTAAAATTCATATTTGTTTTCATTCCTTAAATCTCCAAATGATTAATAATACATTGAACTTTCCATTGATTACTTAACCAACATCTAGCAACGCCATTTAATCTTATACTAATTGATGACAGTATAAGTCAAGTTTTTTAGTGGATAGTTTTAAAGTTTTAAGGTGATAATTCAAATTTTAATGGATATCGGGAGATAATCGTCTTAACTAATTAATATTATTGTCTTTTAATTTTTAAATATTAAACGGCACTTTCAGTTGCTATGATACCACTCGGTTTTTAGAAAATTTCTCATAGTCTTAGACAAAGGCTTCACCCACTTTAAGCTCAGCACTCAATATGTCAACAGATTGAGAAGTTTTTATTGGCTTTAGCTGTCTTATTGTTATGGTTTTCACCTATTCAACCACATAATCATAGTCTAGTTTTAAAGATTCTTCAGCCGCCTGGGATACACTATGGGATTCTGACAGGAGAGTCTTAAGTTGTTGCCAATTACTGGTGCCAAAAGCATCACAGTTAGGGCTTGTTGAATATTACTGCGAACAACAGTATCAAGCTGAGGGTCGTCGAGATTTTCGATGGGTTCATCTTGTTGTTGTGGCAACTCTGTAAGATTAAGATAATCCATTTTGGTCATTTTCTAGAATTCGGATAAAGGACCCCCTGAATCTAAAGTGGCTAAAGCCCTTTTTATTGCGAGCTGAGAGTAAACCATCGCATCATCTCCACCTAAAGTGGCGGCAACATCAAGAGTAGAAGGGCGAGGACTTAAGTTCCTGCGGTAATATGGCCATAGGATTCCGAAAGTGACCTCCTTATGCCCCGAGAGTTAAGGTGACAGGACGATTGTTCTTATTCAGTGGAAGCAGGAACACAACTATTTTCTTTCGCCACCGTTGCTTGATTTTGGTTTTTGCTTTTCAGGCCTACCTCAAATTGATAGAGACCAAGTTGATTATTAAATTCTGAGAGTTTAAGTAGGTGATTGTTATCATGAATAAGCCAGTGAAATTCACTTTTTTCCTTTGTGAAGTCTCAAAATGATTAATCATACATATTACTTGTGAGTCAAGTTTTATTTATTTGTTTAAATGTTTAGCAAAAATTTGCTGTTGTCATGACGGAACAATAGTTAACCAGTTAACCAACAAAAGGTTAATGGTTAAGTAAGAACACAAAAAGACTGGTAAGACTTATGTGAAAATCAGACTCAAATCTTCACTTATTTAAAAGATCGTAGCATGTTATTTTGATATTTTGCGGATCTGATAAAGCAGCAAAAGGTTTACAATAGCGAGTAATCTGTAAATCAGAATTTGATGACTGGCTGTGGGTGTTGAGTGCTGAAGCTAGTTTTCTTAGTATGCTGATGATTGACTCTTCAGCTTGAGTGTTTGCGACACTGAGTAGCTGGTCGCTAAAATCGTAGTCGGCATCAATAATCAAAGATTCCAAAACTTCACCAGCACCTAAATGAAGGGAAGACTCCTGGGGTTGATGATTTAAAGCTAACATCACTTGTCGTGTTGTTACTCCTGCTAAGAGAGCTAAGCCAACAGCCATGGTTATCCTTGATGAAAGCAGTTTTTTTCCGGCTTGTGCTTTTAATTTTGTTGATGAAGTATTCAAAGCACTTAGGGTTCTCTGGAATGTGCCTTCCAGTATTAACCAACGTCTCATGGCTTTCACATTTTCCATCAGGGATGGCGGGACGCCACGATGGTTGGCAAATTTTGTCATTAAGGCAAGGAGCTTCTTTGGCGATTGAGACAGGGAGCTATTAAAATCAATAAATTGGTTTATGCCACCACCACTCATCAAAAATATTTCCACCTTGGTAAAGGCCTTAAATTTATTTAAGTAGCGGTAATCAATAATATCGATAAATTTATTGCCTCGGGCTTGAAAAAGTCTGATGGTGTTTTCCATATGAGCATCGCTAACAACATCAGAATGAAACTTGCCTGATTTAAAGAAATCATGGGCACTGACTTCAAGGGCCGTTAGCTGTGCTTTAGAAGTCATTTCAAAGAATTTGACAAAGTCGTCACTAAATACATGGTTATTGGGAGCAAACTTTTTAAGACGGAACTGGGAAGTTTTTAATGCAGTGGGGTTATTTTTGAATTCAGCATTAAATGTATCAACAAATTGAGTGAGTATCTCTGGCTCTAGCTGGTTCATTTTCATGGCTTTCGCCCACTCAACCACATAATCATAGCCTAGTTTCAAAGACTCTTCAGCCGCCTGCGATGCACTGTGGGATTCTGATAGGAGAGTCTTGATTTGCCGAAATTCGCTGGTGTTAAAGGTTTCGGTTAGGGCTTGGTTAACATGACTGCGAGTAACCGTATCAAGTAGAGGGCTATCAAAGTTCTTGATGAGCTCATCCTGGTTGCCTGCAAAGCCTTGAACATGACTTGATTTAGCCATTTTTTCTAACTCGGATAAGGAAAAACCTGAATCTAAAGTTGATAAGGCTCTTTTTTGAGCAAGTAAAGAGTAAACCACAGCACCACCGCCACCTAGGGTAGCAACAGCATCAATAGCACCGTGGACAGGCCTTAAGTTATTCCTGTAGTTTTGCCACAGATTATTAACCGTAACATTCGAGCTGCGAGGCGCTGGCTCGAGGGTTAAGGTGACAGGACGATTATCTTGGTCCGTGAAAGCAGCAACACAACTATTTTCTTGCGCCACTGTTTCTTGATTTTGGTTTTGGGTTTTAAGGCAGACTTCAAATTGATAGAGATTAGGTTCATCATCAAATTCTGAGAGTTTAAGTAAGTGTTTATTGTTATAAAGACCATGAATGTTTGAGCTTAGAGGTTCATCACCTCGACAACCAGCAATAACGCTGAAAAAAATGAGTAAAGTCGCAATAGACAATCCAGCAACATTTGTGTTTCTTTTCATTTCTATGATTCCTCCGAATAATTATTAGCACATCGACTTTGTCACTTTATTCAGATTATAGTTTAACTGAAATTCAGCAACACCATTTGATCTTATACTAAAGATAATATTATGAGTCAAGTATTTTTTTAGCTAGATTTTTTACCATAGTTAATTTATAACCGATGTGGCTTCGGGGATAATTTCCCAGGAAAAGCTTACTTGTATTTTTGATCTCAATATTGACGTTAATTAGTTTTCTTAGGGGTTCTTATGAAATGGTTACTGGTTTTTGCAATACGTTTTACTATCAGTTACAACGAGCAATCTTTTTGGTGCCGACGATGGCGACCCTGAAGCAGAGGGTGAGATGGAGGCTATCAAGAAAAAAATTGATATGCTTGAGCAGAAGGTTACTGATTTAAGTAAAGTCACCTCAAATTTGAAGAGAACTGACACGAATATGCTGTCAATAGGGGATATACCCTATGACCTTCCAAAAAGCCCTCGAACTGATCGAAACTGATCGAAAAAATAAAAATAGCAAGATTTGTCCTTGTTTATCCGTTTTAATCACTTATTCAAGAATTAAAGGAGAGTGTCTATGACATTACATCGTTTTGCTCTAGTTGGATTATTCTTTCTTTTCGTCATTGTTAATCCTCATCATGGCTATGCGCAGCAAGAGGGATATCAATTAAAACAAGATCTATCTCAGGCTCGAGTTGCCTTATGGTTGGACCACAATTATGTGAAAAATCTGACTACGTTATCATCAGATTCTCCTCTCAAGGGATATACGTTGGTTAGTTGTATGCTTGAAAAGGAGTCTGATTCTTTGACGTTACCGACACCTAATTGTGCTCCTTTATTTTGGGGCACAAATGATCAGCCATTGATTCTCTACTTGGATCAAGATGGTCGTTTTGATCCAAGTGACATTAACCAAGAGATTAACCGTGCTTATAAATATTTTCAGGATGATCGACATTTCTATTATAAGAGCATTGGTACATTACTTGGAGTCACTGGAATTTCATGGGCTAGTTACGCATATTTTGCGCACCCTGCTGTTGGCTTAGCTGTTTCATTAGCTTTAACGGCAATCACGGGAGGTTATGGGAGCCAATATTTTTTCATTAAGCCTACCATGGAGGGAGGATTTATGGGTAAAACAACTGGTACGATGCCTTCTCTTGATTACCATGGCGAACTATTAGCGAGGTTGGATTACTATGAACCAACAGAGGCTGATTTATTTTTGATCAATCACTGGCAAAAACTGATGGATGTTAGGGCAGCGAACGATCTTGAGAGTCAAGACAAATTACGGGATAACCCATATCCTGTTTTACTTGTCAATAACATTGCCGATCAAGTGTTGATGAATTTGGCCCATATTTTCTATTATCACAAATTAGCCGACGACAGTTCCTTATCCCAGCTTTGTCTGCCAACTGGCGATGACGAGTTACGCTGTCATTCTGTTGAGCGAACATTAAGATATGTTAGGCTAAGTCAAGAGTCAGAAGTCAGGAAATCTTGGCGTAATAAGCTTACTCAGCTTTCAGTTGACACAGATACAGGTCAAGATGCCAAAGTAGCATCAGCGGTGACGACTGATCGCCAAGAGGGCGATGATTTAGTAACGATGCCGCCGCTCTTTTCACCTTTTTCTTCAGATGATTTAACAACGATTAAATCACCTCCTGCTATACTCAATGGTTTTGATTATCAAAGCGCTGCTCGTCGTCTTGACGATCATGATGTTCAGATGGATTGTCCCAGTGCTGAGGAGCTCAGCCCATATGCTGCTGATCGAGATCTCTATGTCATCGAAGCCTATTACAACTGCACGTATTCTGGTGGTGGCCAATCTTGTGCCACGAAATATCAGTGTACTATGCCAGTTTTTAGTCAAGAAACTTGTGTTACGATTCTAGAGTCTCTCAATGCGGTGAAAGAAGCACTTGGTGCACCACTGATTCCTGTTGATGTAAGAGTCAGGGATTATTGTGAGGTTTCTAGCGGGGAGCTATGAGAGATTCTCTGATTTGTCGTGGTTATGTCAAGATATTATTTGGCAATGACTTGGGGAGTAAGATGATGAGTCATGGCTCTCACTTGCGATACTATTGTGATCGTTGATGATGCTTAGCAATCAATCACTCGACTAATCTCAACAGTTATGATGATTTCCAGTCGATAGACGAGCACAGCTCAGTTCCTGTTGTGCTAGGCAGACAATAGCTCTCGATGAGTGGCAGATGATCTTCTGAGTTCATAGTGTGGTTCATCAGGAATTTGCCTAAGGTTTTTAACGTTTGCTCCACGGAACTCACTGGCTCTAAAAGTGAGTGATCGGTGTTCATAAGGGCGGCAGAAGGCAGGTCCAGCATAACGGGGAGCTCATCATAGTTTTTCGCGCTAGCCTGGATCACTTGTTGTTCAGCACGGTAAGCTATTGAATGTGTATGTACTAGTAGTGATACTGTGACAGTGGTTGCTGTCAGTAAAACGATAGGAATACGCGCTTTCTTCAGGAAGTTAAGATAGTCAGAATTTCTCTTGATAGCTGTCTTTTCCATGTTAACTTTATCCAAATCCGAAATAAAATACGGGTCATACCTTTGACGCACTTCTTGGATGGCATTTCTCAATTTGCTCAATCCTTCTTCCTTCCTTGCTACCTCAGCTGTTTTAAAAACAGAAATTTCTTTTTGACTTTTACTAATAGTCTTTTTCAAGTTTATTTCTTCAACAAGACTCAGAATGGCAGCCACCCCTCCTGAAGTGCTGCCAAGTTTGACAGCTGTCCTACGACCTTCAAGTTTCATGGCAAGAATATTCTGGTAGTCTCTCCAGCTGTTATGCATTCCAGCCATCATGGTTTGATTATCATCCCTAAGAGGTATATTTTGAAGAGTTAATAAAGCAAAGACAACACTGTCGCCACTATTATCTCTGAGAGCAGGTATGCAAGTGTTTGTTTGATTGGTGCTATCATTATTGAACAAACAGGTTTCAAAGTGGTATAAGCCTGTTTTACCGGGAAATTTTGATAGTCGAAGTAGTTGACTATCATCGTATACTCCGTGCAGCTTTGCGCTAGTTTCTTCTAAATTTTGATCACTAACTGTTCGGCAAGCAGCAAATATTAAGGAAGTGACGCACATGACTAAAACGAATTTTTTCATGATAATGATTTCCAAATGTTAGTAGGGGTATGAATGGTTATTATGATGATAATAGTACTGCCTGACTGGAAAACACCCAAAATCTATGTCGTATATTTACCCCGAGCGACACTTGATAGCAACCATTTTTTTATCGGATAAAGCATATCAAGCTTTAAAATTGAATTATCTTGTGCGCTATTTTTAAAAGGGAATATCTTAACTTTATCGCTGAATAGCAGAGCAGATTCAGGGTTTTATAGCTGAGTGATAAGTAGCAGGTGGAGATAAAGACCCTAGTTAGTTTGGGGTCATGAAGCGTCCAGAAGAGTCAAGGGTCAAAGGTTGTGTTAGCTGATACTAACTATGCTAACGAAACTGATATGAAAATGTCGAAAAACATAGGGTGTAGCTATAATTTAAATCCACTATATCATATATTAATGTTTTATTTAGAAATATCCTTGACATATCTTACTGTGTTGTTATAAAAATACTACATATTTGTTTGCGTTATGCGGATTTTTTGCCATTTTTTCCGTGATA
>JAPOQT010000124.1 GCA_026710525.1 Pseudomonadota bacterium | reverse complement strand
TGATCCTGATGATCTAACAGCAAAGATGACTCGGAACCAAAGTGTCTGAATAGTAACTGACTATTTCCTTGATCACAGGAACTTGGGGTAGCACCCAAATGTAACACCTCAGACCACACATTGAGCAAATCACGACAGTGATCATAATCACTATGACTGTTCTCTTGGTCTTTTCTGTACCACAAAATATCCCATGATACCTCCGTAAATGAGTGAACTATTTTTTTCTGGGGCCTCATGTTAGGACTTTGACTAAAGATGGCAGCTAACCACTCAGGTTTTGCCACACAACCGCCTTTATTCGCCTTCTGCCCTGATAATAAGGATATCCAAGGAAATGGGTAACCGACCGAATGACTCTTGGTTTTAAGACCTGCCTCAGTACCTGGGGTCATCTGTTGCTCTTTTAGCCACTGATAAAACACGGGCTCTGCAATCCATTCAAGGCCAAGGGCTGTTGATTCAGATGCCATCCACGGTCGGAATATCTTGTTTTTCTGCCAAAAGCTTTTTTTCAGATCTCCTGCATGCCAGCTTAATTCACAAACACCACCTAAAGGCGGAAAACCCCTCTCCCATTCAGGAAAACCAAGAAACACAGTTGGTTGATAAAACCAAATTTTCTGACAACAGAGCATTAACTCAAAAAAAGAGTCAGTCACCGATGAAGCTAGCCAAAATGTTAAACGATCTCTCTGCGCGTAAAGAAAGCGGAAGAAATGCCTTAACTCACTCAAATGGGCTGCTTGCTTACTTGGTAAATACCCGGCTGATAGTAAAAGTCGGTGCTGATCTCTCGCTGGCTGAAAACAGACAAAACTGAGGGAGTGAGAGTCGTTAGCCAAAATACGACGAACCGTTGTTTGAAAAACCCGCCATGATTCAGAAGGCAGATAAAACGAAACCATGTCTGGCACAGCGAGATAATAATGCTGCTTACCATCTCGGTTCAGCTCCCAGCATTCTGATTTACTTTGGGTTGTTTTTGCCACGTGAGGACCTTTCTGCTAATGGTGTCCCCGTTACGTCTCTCTTGGATGACAAGTTAATATCTCTCCTGTGCCAACAAGGTGGCTGTTAACATAGGCACAACCATGTTCTGTCTTCCCGTAGGCATGATGCAAGTAAGAGAAAAAATAACCCCATGGATCGTAGCCAAGATACCACTTTTTCAGATGCCACTGCCTAAATTTAGCCTTGTCAATAATATCACCCAGTTGCTCATAATAATAATAATCTAAAAGACAACTACGAGTACCAACAAATAATTGTATCGGTAACGACTGTCCTCTGCTCTGAACAGATGCCAAAGTTTTTTTCACCGCCTCAAACCATTGATCCACCTTATGCCAGCATGTTGAGTTGATTTGTTGCTGAAATGACATGGGGTGGAACCTGGTTTCTTCATTGGTATTTTTGGGAAAAACGTGGTAATCGTGACGGGATTTAGCCCCAAGAGATGGCGGGAGCATCCCCCCTAAAGTCATCCCTTGAGGAAAAAAGAACTTATCGATATAGGCATTGATGGTGATTTTCTTCTTATGATTTTGTCGAATCAAAGCTTGCAATTTACTCCGACAATGCTTCATATGACTCTCGGTCGAATGAAACAAGTAAGCTTCACCACTACCATTTAAAACAACATAAGGAGCAACCGATTGACTTGGTCTTAACAAACTACTATTCAAATCATGACTAAGAAGACTACTAGTAAAATCAAGGTAACGACTGAGTAGTTGAGCATCAACCGCTAGCAATAGACGAACGTAATACTTCTCTGCTAAGCTATCCCATGAGCCACTATAACCACCATAGAGATGACCATAGGAAACCTTGTTTGTTGCCCTCAAATAATTCTGATAAAAAGAGTAGGTAGCTAACTGACTTCCATCAACAACATTCATCGCCATACTCTGCCTATGCTGGTTGATATGAACTAGGTCGCCCGCAATATAACTAAGTCCTTCCTGCTCATCATGAGGCCCTAACCAAGAAACAAAAGAGTATTCTGGATGAAGGACTGTCATCTTATTATCAAGAGCCCTCAGTGCCCCATAGAAGTCTGGCACTGCTGTCACATTTTTAGGTAAGGGCATATGAACAAAGGTCACAACTCTACTCGATGATCGTGGTTGATCCGACAACAGACATTACAGGTGGCCAAGATACTTATTGATTAACGTAAGAGCCTTGGTTTTTTGCTTTGATGATTCTGTGATCTTGGTAATATACTCAAGTGTCGAAAGAATACCATGGAAATTACGGTACTGTAGCGACGATCGCCAGTACTTTCGAATCACATACATGCTCACATCTTTCTGTAATGACTTTTCAAAATAAGCAAAAGATTTTGCATGATTATTGAGACTGGCATAAGATGTCGCATAGTGGAAATAAACATTGGCTAGTTGCTTCCCATCCGTAGCTAATTGTTCAAGGACCTTCAGAGTATCAATCCCTTGTCGAAACTCACCCGCATGAAAAAATAACATAAACTTAACTTTAATCATCTCAAAACCAGCATCACTCGTCACCCCTGACATAATCTCTGTTGCTTCTTCAGGTTGATCGAGAAAATGCAAATAGATCTTAGCTAATTCAAGACGGTAAAAATACTCTTCTGATGTTTCTGCCAACTCATCAATTAACGTCTTTAGGAACCCTTCAACCTTCGCCCAATGATGTCGCTGTGAATAAAAGTTTTTATAAAAAATTAAGGCTTTATGGTTACGCGGGTTCGCTTCTATGAGTCGAGACAAGGTTTTAAGTAAATGGTCTTCTGAATACAGTTTTTCTTCGTAAAGTATCGCCAGTCGTGCTAAGACCTCCTCCAAGAATTCACCCTGAGAATGGGGAACTATCGACTCAAGTAAAGAAGCCTCAAGGGCAAAATCTTTAATCTTCATTGGCTTCAAAATCATGACCCGCCAAAATTCAGGAAAAGAAATATCCACTAGCTGTAAGGCTCTGAGCAAATACTTTTCAGCCATTGCCTTGTCTTCAATAAAATTGAAACAAACTGATAGACTATCTTGGAGAATAGAGTTAGCTTGCCTTTGATCAACATCTGCTAACAACAGGTCAACTTTGGTGAAATAATGATGCCAGCATTCAAAATCATGGAGTAGTTTAAGATGATCTAGATGTTCATCTCGGGAGAACTTAGTCCCTGAATTAATATGATCAACTAATTGTTTCAATTCAATAATGTGTTGCTCTCGATCAACTTGCTGACTATCCTGTGTTGGAGTATGTGGGGGACTGGGCTGGCTCATTACGACCTATCTTACTTGATCTTTTGATCTTTCTTAACGTGACAACAAAACTAACTCAATACTAGATAATCTTCTATCCAAAGATACGTGCCTATAAAACGTGATCCTGTCAGTGTATCATATCACCCTTGCACCGTGGTGGTGACAACTTATAATGACACAGATTTTATTACCACATCTCAGCAGTTGGCTCAGACGCCTAGCTATTTATCTCGCTCTCCTCGCGCCACTACTCCCAGGCTGTTCTATCACAACAAGAGAGAGCTATATCTCTATTAAATTAGCGGATAACAGCTCGGCTCGTCAGTCCTATCATCGTCTTTCTATTTATAAACGTGAACAAAATTTTATTACCAAACTAAGGGCGCTCACCACTAACAGGGGTAGCCATGAGCTATTTAAGAGCATTGAAGTATCCTCGGACATCTTCGGTTCTCCTGGTTTACTCGTATCCCCAGGGAAATATCTCATATTAGCTGACTGCTCACATGCCAGTGTTACCGTAAAAAAAGGACACACTCAAGAGCTCACCTTACAACAACTCACTTTTCATCAACCCCCCGTTGATTATGACGGCGAGGATGGGATGTTTCAGATCCTCTGTGAAAGGTTTGGTAGCCCTGTTTTTAGCCAAAAACTGACTAGTATTTTTAAGCTGTATCTACTCTCAAATATTGATCAGATTTTTATCCATATGATGCCTCTCACTGTGACCTTAGATCTCTCTGAAAGGAGCACTCATATTGATCTAGCTGCCCTTCGAATTAACACAGCGAATAACGAAAAAACCAAGTTTTTTCTCAGTCAAGACAAGGCAAGTATCACTATGACAGCGGGACTACCGGTAGCGCGATGGATTTACTTCTTACCAGGTGAATACCGGATCGCTGTGAATGGCAGCACAAAATCCGTTACTCTTGAGGCACAAACTCCCCAAGAAATTACCCTTGGCGCACTAAGGGTGGCAACACCAGCTAAAACACCACTAGACTATGTGACCCGCTTCAATGCTGAGCCGCCGACTTTTTCCCTAAGATCCCCTACTGAGCAAACACACCACACCCTCCGTCTCAATACAACCTATCCTCTGCTACCAGGTACCTATGAAATTAAGCTCACTGGTGGTCATCAAACAATTCAGGTCTCTGTGGTAGCAGGTAAACAATTGACTATTCCTCTCAATACGATCACTATCCATTCCCCGTGCACCCGAGAGGCCAGCACTTGGCAACAACAACAGTTGTGTCCTAAAATAGGACTCACCCTGTACGAATCAATAACTGATGAACCAACTCAAGGCTCGGTTGGCGTTCCGATACTATTTTTTGCCAAAAAAATTCTCGTACAACTACATAGTGCTCACGGTATTAAGCAAGCTGTTAACGCACGACCAGGACAACACAAAGAAGTTGTTCTCGGCTCACTCACATTAACACCAAAAGTCACTTTCCAAAACAATCGAGCAACCGAGCTCATTCGCTTAGAAGTGTTAGATGACAATACACGCCAAGGTTTCCCTAACTCGATTCACAACTCGAGTCATCTTGGTGACAGCAAGGAACGTAACCTTATGTTACTCCCAGGTGAATACCAGCTTGTTTCCTATGAATCGATAAAAACAAGCACCCGCTTCAAGCAAAAAAAACAAACCGTGAGTTTTATCACCTTAGCTCCTAACAGCTCTCATACTGTGACCTACCCTTTCTATCGGCGATTACCCCAAACACAGCCCGCCAATATCTACCAGCCACAATCAGGAGATTAAGCCATGTTCATCGCTCGCAATATTGCCTGGAGTTATCAACGAGACCAGCCTTTATTCACCAACCTCTCTTTTGAAATTAAACCTGGTGAAATGTGTCATTTAAGGGGTGAGAACGGCGTCGGCAAAACAACGTTACTCAGAGGTTTGATGGGACTCCTAGATTTATCATGCACCGAAGCTTCCCTGTTTCATAAGACTGATATAAAATATTTTCAAGCCAACACGTCTTTCTTACCCGCTGAGTCTCCTGGATTTTTCTATCATTTCAGTGCCCAGAACAACCTAAAGTTCTTTACTCATTATTCTGATACGATCAACATAGCCAATCTTCTTACTAAGTGGGGCCTCAGTCATCCTTACCTACAAAACACTCTGAATGTTGGGATGTTTTCCACCGGAATGAAAAAAAGGCTGGCTTGTGCCAAGCTAGAAGTGCAAAAAAGAGCTCTTTGGCTTCTGGATGAACCCACCCATGGCCTTGATCAACAAGGCATCGCATTACAGCAGCAACTTATTATGAAACACTTAGCCTCTGGTGGCATGGTGTTATACACCTCCCACACAAATGTTTTCACTAGTCTCACCAGCCACACCATCAATTTATCTGATTTTCAACCATCAATGTTATGACTCATCCTCTCACACATGAACTAAAACAGCTGCTCCTTTTTTTTATCAGCAGCACCCTTGGTCAAAAAGAGCAAGCTATCTCAGCTTTAATGTTTGGTATCAGCTTAGTCATTCTCTGCGCACTTGCTACGGAAAATCTCTCAGGGCCCCCACTTCGAGATCTCTACGTTGGTTTGAGTTTTATCATCACTCTCATTACTCTCTCCTGGTTTTTTATGCGCATCTTTGCCAATTTTTTCATCGACAGGACCCTCGAAACCCTGATGATTTTGCCGCGAAATCATCATCTTATATTTGTGTCATGTACTTGCCCTATCCTGATCTTTGCTGTCACGTCATCACTACTACTCACTTGGCTACTCAGTCATTTCCTCGGCTTAACCCTAGATCTTGAACTTATGCTCACCCTGGGACTGTCGTTAGCCGTGTATGTCTTTGGTCTCACTCCCCTGGGTATTCTCTGTGGTTTATTAACCACATATGATCGAGATAATTCTTTACTCTTTCCTTTAATCTATTTCCCCCTCGCAACCCCACTCACCATTGTATCTTTACAATCTTCTAAGGTAATATGGCATAACTTCGAGGTCGTTATGAGTAACTCGATAGCACCTATTATTCTGCCTGCTTGTATGGCTGGATTCTTTTTTTGTCTCAGCTTATTGTTGTTTAACACCATGGATAATACTTAACCATTAATGATGAGTTATGATCTCTAAATTACCAAAAACATTAAGATCCTACAGGATGGTAGGTGTCTTAGTGGTAACCCTATTTGTCGGTTTAATGCTTTACGGGATACTGGGAGCTACTTCTGAAAAGCATCAGGGAGATGTTTATCGTATTCTCTACATCCACGTCTCCAGTGCCTTAACCTCTTTTTTGTTGTCATTCTTACTGATGGCCCAAGGTATTTGGAATATTCGTCAACCGAAAAGCAGCCTGATTTTTCTGGGTAAAGCTATTTGTGAGGTCGCTTTCCTGTTTACTTGTATCACTCTCCTAACAGGTTCCCTTTGGGGACGACCAACTTGGGGGGTTTGGTGGACTTGGGATGCAAGACTAACCACTACTTTTCTCCTCGCCCTGCTTCAGGTTGCTTATTTATTGATCTGGAGCTCTCTTGAACGCACAGATTCTCGAGTACGAGTTTGTGCCACTCTCAGTATACTGATCGCCGTTGATATTCCGATCATCTATAAAAGTGTGTCATGGTGGCGAACTCTGCATCAACCACCGAGTTTATTTCGCTCTGATGGTGCTACTATGGCTCCGGAAATTGCAGGACTTCTTTATCTCTGTATAATCTCTACTATCGCCCTGTCATTATGGTTAGTTGCCTGGCGTTATTATTTATTGAATCGTGAAGATGAATTACAACGCCTGTTTTTCAATACTTTCAAGACCCCGCCAAACGTTCAACCGCAGTAAATTGGTCACATGATGTACGAACAGTGGAATGCTTATGTCTTTATTTTGTTAGCCTATGGCATTGCTTTTGCCACTCTTTTGGGTTATATGATTTTTTGTTGGCTGGTAAGTCAGCGACTCAACAGTTATGGCACACAAAAGGTTGATCATGACCCAACATAATCATCAAAACCATCCATCTCCGCCCCCTTCGTTACAAGAAGCAAAACCTCGCTCTCGGAGTCAAAAAGCCTCAAAAAAACCTGATAAAGTAATTTGGGTTTTTGTCGCCTGTGGGATCATCATGGCTATTTTTATGGGATTAGAATTACAAAAAAACACGGTGTATTTCCTCACCCCATCTGAGGCCAAGGCGAGGGCATATGATTTACAAAATCAAACGATTCGAGTTGGTGGCATGGTGGCAGTGGACTCATTAATAACTGCTCCTGACTCTCTCACGGTTTCTTTTGTTCTCACTAACCTCGAAGATACCCAGGTCCATGTGAACTATCATGGTCTACTACCTGATATGTTTAAAGAGGGATCTGGGGTTGTCTTGGAAGGAAAAATCAGTGAGCAAGGCGATGAATTTAATGCGACTAGGTTAATGGTAAAACACTCAGAAGAGTATGTGAAACCAGACAGCCACAAAACTATGGACCAAGAGCTACTGAAAAAATCTCTCCTCCAGTGACAGTAACTCACTGGCAAACAAGTCATACTACCCTGTTCTACCACAATCAAATTACTTTGGTTTTTACTCAAGTCACAAAGCGAACGAACACCGTAAGAGAATTTTAAAGAGAGGCTTGGGGTTATTTTTACTGAAAGAGTGACTCATCGTCATTCTGACACCAATATTTTCAAGGGCAAAAGTTGGCCCTGCTTATGATCTTACTTGACCACTTGAGATACTGTTTTGCATAAATATCCATTTACTATATGCTACTATCATTACGTATCTGATATATCAGATACGATAATGATGGCGTAAAATCTTGACCGCACCCTGAGAGTATCCTGATGGATAAAAAAGTCCTTCTTGTGGTCATAGGCCAACATATTGGTTGTGATAACCCTGATTTTGTATGAAGAGTGGCGCCATAAATCATTCACGGAGATAGTCCTACCAGCATGTCTCGGTAACATAGCCTTGTGAAAATTGAGCACTTAAGAACCTATAACGCTTTTTATTTACACTTAGCTAAAACAACCTACTCAAGAGTCTCGTCTTTTAATAGGCTTGTTCTTCTCCACCGTGAAGCCATCAATTTTTATCCCTAAGAGTACATGTATGGTCGAAAAAAACCTTGTCTCTCAACTCAAAATCATCTTGCCTACTGCCCTACTTTTCATAGCCACCATGTTAGGCTGTGTCTTTTTGTGGATATCAGTGAGTCGAGGTCCCCTTGGTGGTAGTGATGCCCCTTGGCAAGACTCTTTTGGGAAATTAGCGGCTAAACATTTTCGTCTTGAGATTCTCTTTGCCCCCGATGAACTGAGTTATCTAAAGACAACAACGTTGTCAGATCAAAAACCACACGTCTCTTTGCAGGATCTCCGTGGTAAAATAACTGTGATTAATTTCTGGGCTAGTTGGTGTGATTCTTGTGCCGAGGAAAGCCCACTACTCGAGAGTCTTTGGCAAACCTACAAACAAGATAACTTCGTGGTGATGGGTGTGGTTCTTCATGATGACCCGGTCTATGCAAAGGAACACGCTAAAAAATCTGGTAAAACCTATTTGATTGCCTATGACTCTCAAGATAGAATGTCGATTGATTATGGAGTGACCGGAGTCCCTGAAACTCTTTTTATTAACGAAAATTCCCATGTTTACACCAAAGTCGTTGGTCCCTTAGATCATGATCAAACGACACAAATTGTGACAAATATGATCCGTCAAAGAACTCACGAGTCAAGCCCTAATAGTAAAGGGCCTTAATAGTGAATAGTGACTTTTATATAGGTTTTTGCTCGGGAGCACGTGAGAAATACAACTGACTATTGGTTCATCATAACAACACTGGTATCATGTAAAGACACTGAGATCAACTACATCAAATACCATAATAAGGAGAAATATGTTTACACGGCAAGATTTTAGCTTAAAAAATACGGAACACGTATGGCAATTTATTTTTATCATACCCTTTGTGTTGCTGATTATGCCTTTTCTGATGATCGCTTATCATATCGGGCTGTTCCTCGACTTAACCGAAAAACTCGATGATACTTAACAAGTGTTCTCCTTAATATTTTGGATATCAAGTGCCTCCCCTAAGACTATCCCACGAAATATTTCCTCATCTTCCTGACGTTAAAGCAAATCACAAAGCTGGTCTCACCAATCCTTATCACACGAAAATATTAGAGGAAGATCCAAACAATCAGTTTCTCATTCTAGGATCTGAGTTACGGGAGGTCGCTGGTCATTTAAGAACTTGGTTTCAGAAAAAAGGAGAGCAAAACGAGGGATCTCAGCCTCAACATCACCGATTGGTGGTGGAGGTGGGTTGTCACTATGGTCACGTATTAACACAGATGGCTGCGGACCATCCTAATTGTTATTTTCTTGGCCTTGATATTACCTTAAAAAGAGTTTACCAATCAGCAAAAAAAATCAAACAACAAGCTTTGCACAATGCTGGTGTCGCTTATTTTAATGCTCATCACCTTCCCCATCTATTTGCGTGTCATGAAATTGATTGCTTGGTGATTTTTTTTCCTGATCCATGGCATAAAAAAACTAAACAGCAAAAGCATCGCTTGATACAAGAAAGATTTATTAGAAACCTTGCTCCTCTCCTTGCTCCCCAAGGGGAAATATGGTTTAAAACCGATTGTGAACACTACTTTCACTCTGTGGATCAATTACTGTTAGTCCATGGTTTTCAAACAAAACAACAAAGCTGGCTAGCAGAGATCCATCATCATAAAAAAAAACAGCCATATGTTTCCCTTTTTGAACAACGGTTTCAAGAGCTTGGTCAACCAATATACGAAAAAATTTATTCACCTCCAAAGTCCCATCAATCAATAAAATGATTAAACCTTGAAAATAATAATAAACTATGATTAAATAGGGTTAGAATAAGACCGTGGTATTGGGTCGCATATCACTTACAAGAAAACAACTTTAAATACAACTTAGCGAAAACACCTAAACTTGAAAAAACCGAAAGACCATTTTAGCCAGTTAGAAGAGCCAGATTTACAGAGGATGAGTAGCTCGGTAATATTTACCACGCTTCGGCAAACCCTCAAAGGACCCTTACTACAGGCTATCCCTCGACTTATCCAGTATTGTTTCTGGCTACCTAGATGGCTGTGGCAAAAATTATTTCAGCTAAAGTACATAACTCTCTCTAGAGACGATGTTAGTTTCCAGAGTGAAATCAAGGTGGCATCTTTGCCAGCAGCCGAAGCTGACATCGAGACCCATATGGATCTTGACTTGTGGTCTGGAACCTTGGCTGAGCAAAAATTCAGTATCTCAAAACATCAGATTCAATCATTTGTTCATCGTCTTAGGGTTGAGTATGGTTTTTCACGGTTTGCTATTGATCTCAGCTTGGCTAATCCACAGCAAATCAAAGCACTTAATCACTCATACAGAAATAAAAACACACCAACTGACGTTTTATCCTTTCGACAACTCACTTTTACTAAACCGGGAGAAGTTGAAAAGAGTGGCCACTTTTACGGATCAATAGGGAGATCCTTTACCCACAAACACCTGGGTGATGTTGTTATCTGCCCCCAGATAGTAAGCAAATATGCTTTACAAACACCAGCAGCAAATACCCCCAAGGGACTTTCTAGGAACCTTGTAAGCCTTGTTACTGATAAACTTGTTTTTACTATTAGCCACGGTTTTTTACATCTCATTGGCTATGATCACGAAAACCTTGATGACCAGAAAATCATGGCCAAAGAAGAGCAAAAATGCCTGGCTATTTGGCAGAACCACAAAGCGCCTTTAGTGACACCCTATCAAACTCACCATCCATCAAACATCTCGCAAATTTCTCACCACCCTATGGCTGTTTCAGCTATTAAGAGGCTTTCATGGAATCTGTTTCGTCCGAGCTCATAGAGCTCATCTCCATTATTATCTGCTTCTTTATCTCAGGATTTTTATCTTGCACAGAAACTTCGGTCACAACCTTGGACCCGTTAAAAGTCAGACATATTTTAGCTTCTCAGGGTGACCGAGCACGGTCATTACAATTCTGGAAGGACTATCCTGATCGAGTATTAGCTACCATTCTTATTTTTAATAATCTCGTGAATATCCTCGCCTCAGCATTAGCTACCAACATAGCTATGACTTATTTTGAAAATAATGCTGTTGCCATTGCTACTGGTGTGATGACGTTTCTTATTTTGATTTTCTGTGAAATTATCCCAAAATCTTTTGGTAAAACACACGCTGAACAAGTGGCGATTCCGGCGATGTGGGTCATTAATATCCTTTACCGAGTAACCTCACCAGTAGTGAGGCTTTTCTCTGGCTTTGCCGGGTTGGTTATTGACACATTTTCCGGACAATCTAAAAGTGGTTATGAAGTCACCGAGGAACAACTCGAGTTTATGGTAAATGAGAGCCAGAGAACTGGCGCTATTAAAGGCATGAAGAAAAATATTATTGAAGGCGCTTTTGAGTTTGATGAAATTCGAGCATCCGAGATTATTACGCCTAGGACCTCCATGTGTTGTCTTCCGGATACCTCTACTTATCAAGAAGTATTAGACTTGATGGTGGAAACCGGTTATTCCAGGATCCCTATTTATAAAGAAAAGCTTGATCAAATCGTTGGCATCGTCCTCCTCAAAGATATTATGACTGCTTCTAGTGAAGCTCTTAAGCGTTCTACATTGCAGGTAAAGGACTTTATGCGCAAACCCTTCTTTGCGCCTGAGTCGAAAACTATTATGCGCTTATTTGTCGATCTCCAAAGAACAAAAAATCATCTCGCTATTATTATTGATGAATATGGTGGCACTCTGGGCCTAGTCACTATGGAAGATATTCTCGAAGAGATTTTTGGTGAAATTCAAGATGAACACGATGAAGAAGACCCTTATTTTGTTAAGATCCGTGATCATACTTGGCTTGTTTATGGTGGTGTGTCCTTGGATGATTTTGAGGAGTTTTTTGAATTACCCAGCTCTGACCATGATGCCGACACTTTAGCTGGTTGGATCACTGATATGACGAAAGAGATGCCACAAATTGGCCAAGCCGTGAATTATGAGCACCTCAAAATTCAAATTACCGAAGTTGAACAACGTCGTGTTCTGCGCGTATCTGTTGAGGATATGAAGCGAAAAGAAAAAAATAACAATGCTGAGACACCTATTCAGTCTTTTGACGAGGAAACAGCTTAAACATTTCTCCTTGATTTATCCCTGGTGATTTGAGAGTATTGATGGCGTTAATGAATCTCGTCGAGACGCCTTGTCTCAGACTGCCTAAAGCCCTCATGATAGGCAACTCAAGTAGAATAGTAGTAATTGTGCTCATTTTAACAGAAAGGAACTTACTCCATGAGCCAACATGGTGATGATCAAATCCTGAAAGAAATTGACAACCTACTGAAAAAAATTGGTTGGAAGAGAGGCCCTCATCAAATGAAAAGAAGAAAAGCGGGAGGACAAGGTTTTCAGCCAGACAAATCGGGTTTTAGATTGATTATGCTTTCGGTTTTAGGTCTCGCTGTTCTGTTTACCCTACTCCAGTCTTTTTATATGGTGGATGTTTCAGAAGACGGAGTGGTCACTCGTTTTGGTCGTTACGTTAAAACAGTGGGGCCAGGGCTTCATATGAAACTGCCGTTTAATATTGAGGCCGTTGAGAGGGTAAAAACTAAAATTGTTCATCAAGAAGAGTTTGGTTTCCGCACCACTAATGCTCGCGGCAAATCCCGGCTCTATTCCAATGAAACCCTGAAAGCTGAATCTCTGATGCTCACTGGTGATTTAAATGTGGCTGATGTTGAGTGGATCCTGCAATATCGGATCACAGACCCATGGAAATACTTATTTAAGGCGAGGGATGTTGAGACTAATATTCGGGACGTTTCGATATCGATTATGAGACGGGTTGTTGGAGATAGGCTAGTTAATGATGTGCTCACCACTGGTCGGGTCGCTATTGCTGACGAAGCAAAGCTACTTACCCAACAGGTCCTCGATCATTATGATATGGGTATTGTGGTGGCTCGGATCAACCTACAAGATGTTAATCCCCCTGATCCAGTGAAAGGTGCTTTTAACGAAGTTAATGCTGCCAAACAAGAGCAAGAGCAAACCATCAATAGGGCTGAACAAGAATATAACCGTCAGATTCCTGAGGCTCGAGGTCGAGCTGAACAAACCATTAAAGATGCGGAAGCTTTTTCGATTAACTTAGTGAATCGTTCCTTAGGTGACGCTGATAAATTTAATAAGATTCTCGTTGAATACGCAAAAGCTCCTGATATCACAAAAAAACGACTCTATTTAGAGACTATGAGAGCGGTCCTAAAAGATCATCAAAACGTCACCGTGATTGATAAAGCTCTTGAAGGAATTCTTCCTATCTACGGCAGTTATGGTCCAGCAGCTTTATCCCAAGGTACTATCAGTCAGAGCAAAGAAAAGCTTGATTCTGAGTAAATCGATTCACACATTAAGGGAGAGACACCAGTGAATTTCCAAATCATCACCGTTCTTTTGGCCCTCGTTTTCATTACCGTTTCTAGTGCAGTTTTTACTGTGGAAGAAGGTCGTCAGGCTTTTATTACTGAGTTTGGTAAGATTCGTGGCGAGCCGATTACAAAATCAGGGTTACATTTTAAAATGCCTTTTATTCAGGACGTTCGAACCTTTGATAAACGGATATTACAGTGGGATGGGGATGCCGAACAAATTCCCACCAAAGATAAAAAATATATCTGGGTTGACACCACAGCGAGGTGGCGCATTAAAGATGTTATTCGTTTTGCGCAAACGGTGCAAAATGAAAGAACAGCTGCTAACCGACTTGATGGTATTCTTGATGGAGTTACCCGGGATATGATCTCTAGCTACAACCTAGTTGAAACCGTGAGAAACTCTAATCTGATTATTGAGAAAATTGATCAAATCATCAAAGCAAAGGATGCAGAGGAACCTTTGCCAGTGACTGAAGTTGAACTTGGTCATGATGATATTACTGGTGAAATCGAAAGAATCACCACTGGTCGCGAAGAATTAACGAAAAAAATCATCGCCAGTGCCCGGGTAGCCTTAGAAGATATTGGTATTGAGCTCCTCGATGTGCAACTGCGCAGGGTGTCATACGAAGAATCAGTGGAACAAAAAGTTTATGAGCGCATGATTACTGAAAGACAAAAAATTGCTGCCCGTATCCGTTCTTTTGGTCAAGGGGAAGCAGCGAAAATCTCTGGACGATTAAACCTCAAGCTCAAAGAAATTGAATCTGAGGCCTATAGAAAAGCCCAAGAAATTAAAGGTCAAGCAGAGGCTATAGCGATTAAAACCTATGCTGATGCGTTTTCAAAAGATGCTAATTTTTACGCTTTTCAAGAAACCTTGAATTCTTACCAGGACACTTTGAAAACGGATACCAACTTTATTCTCTCGAGTGATTCTCCTTATCTCAGGGCACTCAGCGGGCCTTAATTGACCAACGTTGCTGTGACTTTTTTGATAACGCTCATAAGCTAACTCAATGTCACCCTATATCTACGATAACTCTTGTGACCACTGAGTTTCTTGATTTGAGTTAGCTTTACTCTTCGCCATCAGCTTAATCGCGAGGAGCAGAAAGAGGCACTGATGAAATTTGTTTAAATGGTGCCGCTGTTTTATCACCTTGAGCTTTAACAGCTGATACTACCCCATAACAAACTTTAGCGTAGCTTTGATGTGATATGACTTCAGGCAAACAGTAACTAGCAATATCACCACCACCATCCAGCATCAAATCTCCGTAATAAACAAAAGCCTTTAATACAGGAGTTACTTGGTCTATGAATTGGTTAGCACCAGCCTCGTGACGCCATAACGCGTCCCATTGTTGAGGATTATTTAGCATCACCAGTTTGTCAGAGATCCTTGGCAGTGGTATTTGTTCACTCAAGACATCCTCTTCTGAGGAGTCGTTGTTTTTTTCGAGGGCGAGGAAAGCTAGCATAGCGCCAGTGGTAGCCAAGCTAACCACAGATATTCGCTTCATAAGACTGCCAGTTTTACCTGCTACCCAGCTCGCCTTAGATGGTTGGTTTGCCACAACAACATTGCGGAGCATTTCCCATCGATTCAGTTTTCCTAATATTTCGCTACTTAAATAGCTTTTAACAGCTCCCCTATCTTTAACTAACAGCTCTAATTCACTTAATATATCCATAGGATTATTAATAAATGCTTGCTCTAAACGATGAGAGGCACGTACTCGGTAAGCTTGAAAATCAACAATACTACGATAATAGTCTGGCAGGTGATACTTCATTTGGTAGTAGTGTAAAAAGCGATTATAATAACTTTCATTGATTAAGCTTTTAACTGAATTTTTCCTAACAAAATCCCTTACTACTGGTAAAATTCCCTCGAGATACTCACCGGCTCCATCAAGGCTTCTCAAACGAATATCATCACCATATGTTTGGTCAAATTTCTCTGAAAATAAATTTTCAATGATCATTCTCTTGTTAGGACTACTTTGCCAGGACCTGATTTCCCTTTCAGTTATGGTTGGCCCAAAATCCATCCACTTTGGATTCCAACCAAGGGACTCAAGTTGACGCGCAATTTCGTTAAGCTCTTGAGCTGCCTCATCAGTGCTACGAACACCAAGCTGTTTAAAATACTGATTTAATTGGGACTCGTGCCCAGCTAATCTCGCGGCATAAATACCAAGATCTGTGAGCACGATACCACCACCAAGGGTTAAGGCTAGGGCAGTGGGATTGAGCTCTGCCATTTGCTGTCTGTATTTTAGCCATGAAGAATGAAAAATGTTCGCTCTTTGTTGTTCCTTTTGAATCAGGTGACTTTGCTCAATTGTTTCCAGGGAAAAATTTATATCTGCTCCTGATTGAGCCTGTAAAGCAGCCACACAATACTCCTCAATAATCCTGGTTGTATTATTAGCAAGTGGGCACACCTCAAAACGAAATCGCGTCCCACGATCATCAATCTGCTTCAGTCTTAAAAGATGCTGACCATCAAAAAGAGCTTGGAGAGCATAACGATCCTCTTGATCCTCGAATGGTAACATTCGACATGATGTAACTACTAATAGGAGAAATAAGATATGGGTAATTCGTGTGGTAATGGGATTCATTTTAGTCTTATACTCGTCTATACTTTAAAGATTCTGATACCAATTTAGTCGATTGGCATCTCATAATGCTACTGTTACTTTTTTTAGTTACCCTTTTTTCAGCTACCATCTTCTGTTGTTCTCGTTGATTACTAGCAGAAAAAATAGGTGATAGTGAAATTACCTTCCATGGTGCCGCCGCCCCATCAGATGAGACTTCCGGTAAACAGTAACTAGGGACTTAGCCGTCACTATCAAACAGAGTACTCATAAAAAATAAAGGCTTTGAGTACAAAAAATACCTGCTCTGCTGGTTGATCAACACTACCTTCGTGACTTCATCAAGCATTCACCTCAGTTTATCAAGAAATTTTGGTGGTGACGTTATGCCACTCTGGATAGCTTTATATCAGGTTTCTTTATTAATTCAAGAGCGAAATAAACTAGCATAACACCAGTCGTCATCGAGATAATCACTAACGTTCGTTTCGTCAAATACCTCATTTATTTGAGTGCCAAAATTTACTATTTTGTCATGCTCTATCTGGAGAAATATCATCTACCATAGGATCCCAAAGAATATCACTGTATTCAGTCCTTCTCTCATGGTGAAGAAACGATTGAAACTTTCCCACACTGGGCCAAGCTCTTTGATAAACAAGCACTAAGCAGTACACACCGTCTTATTTGCCTTAATTCTGTCAATGTTTGTGATCATCAACCTGCTTGAGTCTTATAAATATGCTAACCATCAAAGACCTGGAAGGTCATAGACTGCCGTTTGATCGTAGCTGAGAACTCTCAAATACTGATGTTACTCGCTTATCGGTAACAAAACCTCTTCAGATTCTGGCAAATCAATATCTGTGGATTCGTTATCTGATTCTGATTTTATGGTTGGCACTTGAGTACTACTGTCGATGCCTTCTTTTTGATCTCCTTCTGGGGCTGTCGCATCCTGTTGACTAGGTTGAGGCTTAGATAGGAGAGTTGATGAGAGTTGCTTAAACGGTACTGTTGCCACATCATCCTGCGCTGCTAATTGATCTGATTCTGGAAAATAACAAACTTTTGAATAAACTTGATTCGATGATTCAGGTAAACAGTAATTACTTATTGCATCACTACTAAACAAAGTTCCCCCATAAAGAACAAAAGCTTTAAGTACCGATGTGATCGCCTCGGTTGGCTGATTCTTATCACTAACATTGCTCCATAGAGCATTCATGGTGTCAGGGGTTTTTAACATCACTGTTAGTTTGTCAGACATGGTTGAAAATGCCCCCCCTGTATTATTATTCGCGGCTCTGTTATCGGCGTAATTGGGATCGAGGGTATTACCACCTGTAACACGATCGACGACCTTATTGTAAGCCGTATTAACAGCGCTACTTGCCTTATTCATAAAGTTATTGTTTTCTAGGGCCATGATAGCTAACGCGGCACCTCCACTCCATATCGCAAAAGCACGCGTTCTCCTCAACATATTCCCCGTTGTCAATTTCATCCCTGCGAGATTCGCTGGCCTCTTAACTGCCACAGCCTCCAGAAGTTGTTCCATACGACCCAGTTTGGTTAAAACTCTCTCGTTGAAATATTTTTTAACCCGTCCTCGATCCATAATAAAACGATCAAGTTCATCTAGGATACCTTTCGGATCTTGCTTGAAAGCTTGCTCTAAACAACTAACACCACAAAAAGTGGGCATGCCTGGTGTCACTAAAACAGTTGAATATTTCAATTGATAGTACGATAAAAAACGCTCATACATATTCGCATTAACCAACTCCTGAAATGAGTTGTTTCTGACAAAATTTCTAACGACTGCCAACACTTGCTCATCAGTACTAAGGCCGCTTTGAGAGAGAGCACTGATGGCAGGGTAATGGGATTTGTGAAATTTTACTGAAAATTTATTCGTGCTGTTTTCTTTAAGGTACCAAAATTCTTGGGTGCTGAGTGTTGGTTCTAAGTCCGTGGACACATCCAAACCAAAGAGTTTCAGCTCTTTAATGACTTGATTAAGCTCCTTCGTAGCCTGTTCAACGTTTCGTACACCAAACCGTTTGAAATAATGATCTGAACTCATCTTGTACGAAGCAGCATGAGTGGCATAACCGGCAAAATTGCCTAAAGTAAAACTGCCACCAAGAATGGCTACTAGCTCCCTTGGCTCACGCCCTGAGAGATCGATTATATCGTCTCGATATCCCATCCACAAGACGTGCAGGTCATTCAATTCTTGCTTTTCCCTTGCCGTCAAATTCATTTCTTGAATCATTTCCACAGAAAATATAATGTCATCGCCACTATTTGTTTGCAGAGCGGAAACACAATACTGTTCAAGAATCTGATTCTTACTGGCACCAAAAGGACAAACTTCAAAACGAAACAATATAGCACTACCATCAACCTGTTTCAGTCTGAGGAGATGCTGACTATCGAAAAGACCTTGGAGAGAATAATTGTTTTCCCCTTTTTGCTCATTAAAGGAGAAACTTTTACATGATGCGAGTGGAAGAATAAAAAGAGGGTATATAATAAACACAGTGGTAAAATACTTTAAGTTTACCATAGCTTAAATTGCTCCTAATGAATGTAACAGCCATACATTAACTATGAAGGTTATCGTCAATTGATATGAATACATTATTTTTTTCACCACCATTGATAGCTAAAATGTCATAAGAAGCTTTGGCAGTAAGACTACTACCCATCATCTTAACAGAAGTCATATGAATGACTCCACCGTATGAAGAGTTTGTGAATGAGTAACGGAGAAAAAAGTTTTTCTTTATTTGAGACTGTGATTGCCGTGGGCATGTTAGCTGTGGTGTTACTCCAAGTGACCGGTATTCAAGGACAAGTCGTGTATTCGGTGGAGTATAGTCGTCGTCTATCCGAAGGGATATGGCTAGCTCAGGGTATTATGGCACGACTTGAGTATGAATGGCAAACCAGGGATTTTAGTGAACTAGAGTTAACCGTTAATGAAAAAAAGATTGGTGATGATTTTTGGGGCAAAGACGCAACCAAAATCTTTACTGATTATTCCTATAAAATTAGCAGTGAAGAATGGAAACTGCCCATTTTTGCCATGCTAACTGGCGAAGGACAGAACAACCAAGAGGGAGGACCACCAGTATCTAACTTGATCACTGACCAAATCAAGCAAATCTTTAATGATCATATGATTAAAATAGCCACTGTGGAAGTGTTATGGCCTGAAGGGGCTCGCAAATCATCCACATCCCTCAGTATGATCCTCGTTAATCAACGGGCTCTGGATATGCAAATTCTTGCTATGCAGTCATCGGCAGTGGGTAACACCTCGGAATCGCCTAATGATCAAGCTATACCACCTGATAATAAGACGGACAAAAAAAACCAACCACCATCAGATAACAACGAAGGCAACAACAAAAACAGTAATAAAGCAGCACCGGTGCCTGGCATAACTGATCTACCTAAAGGAGAGTAGGATGGCAACTCACAAACAGCAGCAAGGCTTTACGTTACTGGAAGTCCTCATTACGATCTCCCTGTTAGCATTTATGGTGATTGCCATTAGCAGTTTGATGCGAGGGAGTGTTGATATGCGTTTAGGCCTTAGTGAACAAACACAGGTGATCTCTCGGTTAAATACGGCCATGCATATGATGAAAAAAGATTTAGAACATACTTATATGCTGTCAGTGAATTACGATAAGCATATGATCATGGATGGTGTGACCAATACGTTTTTTAAAGTAACCAGTTTTGGCGGCCAAACAACCGTATCATTTACTACCATGAATGCCCAGAACAACTATGGAGACGCCCAAAGGGGTGAACTCATTACTGTAGAGTATGAGGTCAAAGAGAGTGAGCGTTTTCCTGGCAGACTAGCTTTATTTCGCGGCGAAATGACCCTGGGTTTTGATGGTGAAATCACAACCAGACTGGTGGTTGAAGGTATTGAATCATTCACATTTGAAATGTGGAACGGAGACGGTTGGCTCAGTACTTGGGATACAGAAAAATCTGACTTTAAACAGTCGATACCTCGTCTTGTGAGGGTGGCGGTGCGAGCATATCCTACCGACCCTGAAAGTGATGATCCTAGTGCTCAAAACAGCATTATGGATGTGAATGAGCCTGGTGCTTTTGCTGAAAGACGAACCATCGTTTTACTCCCTTGGGCACGACGATTCATCGAGTTAAAAGATAAAACTAAGACCCTAAGATTATAATAGGAAAACATGCTCCGCTTACGACAAAACAGGCATCACATCCACTCTGCCATAAGAGTACGCTCTCGACTATTATCCTTGCGCGACGGTATTCTATCATCAAAGAGTATCTCCCTTATCCTCAGTCTATCAATTATCGCTTTTATGATTACTTTTGTGGCTGATTTAATAGTGACATCTCATGTGGCTCATCGGATCACCATGAATTTTCAAGATTCTTCTCGAGCTGAAATGCTCGCTAAGAGCGGACAAAATCTCGGCGCATTCCTCCTTGCCATTGACTATGGTCTTGACCTCACTATGAAAGAGACTGTGAAACAACCACTCACCGATAGTACCGGGGATATTTGGACCATGCTTAACGAGATTCCATTTGGCGGCGAAGAGAGCAATATGCTCACTATGATCGTTGACATGTTTGGTTTGTCAGATTTTAATCACCGTGACGTGATTCAAAAACTCAGAGACTTAGGCGGTAGTTTTACCTTACACACAGAAGATGAGACCTCACGGATCAATCTCAGTATGTTACAGTCATCTCGCATGGGGTCTGAGGTTATTCGTGCCCTTAACTTATTGTTTTCTTGCCCTGTTGAACAACGTTTCCTTGAAGACAAAGGTTATTCTGCCGATGAAATGGCCTACAGAGTGTTTGATTTTATTGATATTGATAAAAAAGTCCGTGTCCAATCTGGTCTTTCCTCAGAGAACGGCCCCTATGAAAAAAATGATCCACCTTATAAAGCAATAAATCATCCCCTTGAGAGTGTTGATCAAATCAGACTAGTCACTGGTTGGGACTACCAGATACACGCCGTATTTTCACCATTTATCACCGTCTTCCCTATTCCTAACCAATATAGTAATTTCACTCGTGGTGAGCTGGCAAAAAAGCCTTTTTTAAACATTAACACTGTCTCCAGAGAACTTTTGCAGTGTTTATTTCCAGAAATGACAACCGACTGTTATGAGAATTTTGTTAGGACTTTTACCGCTGATCAAGAAGCGAGAAAAGTTATGGCCTCAAATAAACTCGGAGTCGAAAAATTCTTAGGAGAATCTCTTTGTTATGAGAAACAAGATGATGAAGATCGCTCCCGTTGGTTTGGCGTGGCATCGAATACTTTCCGTATTAAGAGTGTTGGTAAATCAGGCGATACTCAAAAGGTTATTGAAAGCGTTATTCAACGTCTATCTCCCCAGTTTATGAAAACGAATAAAAGGGGGACGGCGTATGATGTGTTATACTGGAAGAATCATTCTGGTTAATTGAAAAACTTGTGATCAAGTGGTGTCTGGTTGATTAAAGGAGAGTTGTCGTGCTCAAAGTCGTAGGCCTCGATATTGGCTCGTACTCGATTAAAGCTGTTGAAATTACCAGTAGTCTCAGCTCTTATAAAATCGACCATTTTTATGAAGAGGTGCTGCCTCTCGCATCAGATAGTGCCTCTCATTTAACCCAAGAAGAATTAGTGTTTCAAACGATGAAAGAGCTATTTGAATCAAATAAGCTCGAAGCTGATCGTATTGTTACCGCAATGCCAGGTCAATACATTTCATCAAGAATGTTACAACTTCCTTTTTCTGATCCCCGTAAAATTTCTGCTGCACTCAGGTTTCAGGTTGAAGACCTCGTGCCTTTTAGTTTAGATGAGATGATCATCGATCATCAAATTCTCAGCAAGAATGGTCAAGGCTCCCAGGTCTTGGTGGTGATGCTACAAAAAAACAAAATGGCCAACTTTTTATCCCAGTTAAATAGGGTGAATATTGACCCTAGGGTAGTTGATGTCGATTCACTGTCGTTGTTTAATCTCACCCCTCATATTCAAGTAGCCGAGGATGAGTTGTATGGCCTAGTAGACGTTGGTCATGAGAAAACTTCCATGTGTATTATGGAAGGTGAAAAACTACGAATGTTTCGCACCCTGAATTTAGGAGGAAAATATCTCACAGAGGTGCTGGCACGAGATCTTGAAGTGTCATATCAAAAATCACAAAAAATAAAGCATGAGGTCTCATGTATCGCTAGTAAAACAGGAGGCGAAGATTTAGGACTTTCTCAGGAAGAGCTCGCCATTGCCCGCACCTTTGGTATCGCTAGCCAAGGCTTGCCTAAGGACCTTGCTCGTACTCTTCTCGCTTTTAAAAGCCTGGAAAAAAGACCTATCGCCCGTGTTTATCTTTCGGGGGGTACCAGTAAGCTCAAAGGTTTTGCCCAATACTTACAGAGAGAGATGCTACTACCATTAGAATTTAGTCAAATATCCTTCTCTGACCTACACATTAGTGACTCCATCAAACAACATGGTGAAATTATTCCCCAAGCAGTCGCCATTGGTTTAAGGGTTGTGTCAGGGCAGAAAAAAATGTCTCGGATCAATTTACGCAGGGATGAGTTTGTTTATTCTCAAGATTCCGAAGCCTTTCTCAAGGTGTTCTCTAAAACAACTCTTTGGTTTTCTGCCATCGCTTGTTTAATGATCTTTGCCTATATTATCCAAGGTATTTTTTACCATCATCAGGTGAGCAAATTCGAAAAAAGTTATCGTCAAAAATTTCTCAAAATCGAACCATCAAAAGGGAAAGAACTAGCTAGAATGAAATCATTTCCTGCTGTGCGCAAATATGTTGAAAACCATTTACAACTCCAGATTTCAGCAAAACAGACGTCCGTGGATAATTTTGTCTATGCTAATGCAGGGAGTCCTGCATTACAAGCGTTAATGATTCTCTCAGAAATTATCCCACCTGACATTACTGTTGATATTATTCTCTATGACTTTTCGATACAATCCGATAGCACAGGAAAGATTGTCCTCCAAGGTGAAACAGATGGTTATAGTTCCGTGGTGAAAATCAGAGATCTTATCAGTAAACATCCGAATTTTAATGGTGTCACAGAGAAAAACAGTGGTTCAAAGCCAGGGACTGACGGCAAAGTGATTACCTTTGCCATCGAATCGGTATTCACTCCCGATGCTTTGTTATAACTTAATATCATCATAGAAAATATTGTATGAATAGTTTAAGCAACACTTTTGACTTCCTTAAGTCTCGTATCTATCAGATAGGTGATAAAATCAGTGTCGTTGTCTTTGGTATGAACAACGAGCGCCTTGATTTCCTCATTGATAGTTTCCAGAAACTTCGTCCTAGGGAACAGAAGCTCATGCTTGCTGGCGGGTTATTTATGATTTTATTTTTTGTTGTTTTTGCCAGCTTACTTTACATCAAAGGAGTCAATGGATTACGCCAAGAGCTATATGACAGCTTACAGGCGCACCGAAAATTTAATGGCTTAATGACCGAATATCAGGTAGCAAATAGCAAGTTTGAGAGCGTGCTTCGAGACGTTGGTAAAAAATCTAAAAACATATCTGGTTTTAAGAGTTATTTTGAAAAAATATCGAAAGAAATGGATGTGAGTTTAGCTAGCCTCGGCGAAAAGATTGTTCCTTTAAACGATAGTGATCTTTTTCATACAGAAATAAACACGGTGAAGGTTGATGTTGTCATGGATAATATTTCGTTACCAAAAATGATTAAATATCTTTCAGCCCTGGAAAAAGGTGAACAATATTTGCGTGTGAGTCACTTATCGATTCGTGCCCGTTACGAAACGAAGCTCTACTTTGATACCAAAGTCTCTGTCCGTGGTTACTTAACGAAATAAATTTTATCAACTCTTTTGCCGAATGACTTTGCTGCACCATGACAAAACGCTTTTTACTCATAGCCACATTGCTCACTTCTTTTGTGGCGTTTATGATTCTTTTTATCTTGATTACCTTTCCCTTTGGACTGATTAAAGAATCATTAATCTTGCAAGTTTCAGAACAACTGGGTCAACCGGTGGAAATAGAAAAACTATCGGTAGGCTTACCACTTACTATTTCTCTCAGTCGCGTGGTTCTAGAACAACACCAACAAACCACTGGCGAAAATCGCGAGAGTTTACGTTTTCATCGAATAGCCACCAAGCTAAAAGTAAGCCATCTTCTCATTGGCCGCCTCACACTGCAACTTCAGTTGTATAGTAAAAAAAATAGTAAGAAAACGAAGACGGGCTATTTGGATCTTGAGGTTCAGTTCCGGTTGGTTGATCTTTTCCGTCGCAACACCTTACCAGCTAAAATCAAGTTATCTGCCAGGCAATTTCCCTTAACTAATATTTTACGTTACGCCATCGATGCTTATGTGGCATCTCCCCAGGCTAATGCCTTGGTAAAACCACTACTTAAACAGTTATTATTTAAAGGTTATTTACAGAGTCAATCAGAAATCACGTTTAATAATAACCAAGTCACTTCGGTGGCTGG
>JAPOQT010000123.1 GCA_026710525.1 Pseudomonadota bacterium | reverse complement strand
TAGCCACATAATAGGCCAGTAACACAATATCGTTGGCAAACAGTTCCTCTCTATATTTGCGGTCTAAATCTTCCTCAGCAATTAAACCAAGATCAAAAAGTCTGGCCATAAAAGTACCAGTGCCAGTAAAAGGGTCTAAGATCCGCACACCCCCACTCGAAAGTGTTGTGTTAAACTCTTCGAATTGAGATTTTCAAAAGCTGTACCCTGATCATGCACAGTGGAAGATTGAGACTTAATGTGACTCAAAATGTCATCAATGGAGCTTGATAAAGAATCATTAGGATCAAGCATAAAGTACCAACATAAAATAAAAAAAATGAAAGATGGTAACTAAACTGAGAGAAGTTACCTTAAAAAGCTAATATCTGTGGTGTTATATCGACTAGCATATCGTTGATATCACATCTTCTATTAAACCAAGTATAGATTAATATTTCCAAAGCTATTCTTACTAAATTAACGGTATTTGTGGGAACAATAGGGTGGGTGTGGATTATTATTTATGAGCTTTAACCTTCCCTACTCGTGGCACTAAAAAACTGCTTGTGATAAATAAAGCATCATCTCACCCAGCGATGATGCCCACGACGCCATCTGATGAATCAAAATATAAAATATTTAAAATATTATTGGTTTGTTGCCGTGGCATCTTTTTTCTGAGCAAGGGTAGCACCAGAGCTCTTTTGGTTTGGTAAAACATTTAAATAAGGTAATACACGATCAACGATACGACGAAATACAGGGGCAGCCCACTTTCCTCCGTAGTAAGGTTTATTTTTCGGCTCATCAATAAATACGACTAACGTTATTTTAGGATCAGGATAAGGAGCAAAGCCAGCAAAGCTAGCAATTCTCTTATCAGGAGAGTACGCTTTAATCTCCGTATCAAATTTTTCGCTGGTACCGGTTTTACCAGCAACCCGATAGAGTTGAGAAGCAGCCTGTCTTCCTGTGCCCTCAATAGAGACGCGATGAAGAATATGGCTAACATCACGCATGACCTCGGTTGGGTATAAGGTGGTGCTATGCTCAATGGGGCGGTAGCGATGCAAGGCACCACTAGCGGTAGTGATTTTAGTGATTAAGTGGAGAGGGGAGAGTTTTCCGCCACTCGCAATCACGTTATAAGCTTGTAATACCTCGAGTCCTGTCATAGAAAATCCCTGGCCAAAACTCACATTGGCAAAACGAGTATTATGCCAAGTATCTGGCTTACTCAGAGTCGAGCGAGCAATAGCACTAATGCCGGGGACCAATAAAGCCTTACCGCCAATATTAAGAGCAGAAAAAATATCATAAAGGCGATCTTTTCCTAATCTTTCTGCTAAATATAACATGCCAATATTTGAAGAATGAATAAGGATTTCCGCCGTATTTAACTCCTTTTTAGGATGGTCATCCCTTACTCGACCACCTTTAAAATAATAAATGCCGGATAAAGAGAAAAAATAGGGTGTATTGATTGTTGTGATGTGTCTTTTGAGGGCTTCAGCAACCACAAATGGTTTAACAATGCTGCCAGGCTCAAACAAATCGGTCACCCCTCTATTTTTAGTGTTTTCCATATTATCGAGAGAACTTTGATTAGGGTTGAAGCTAGGTAGTGAGACAGCAGCAAGAATAGCGCCTGTGTATGGATCACCCATGAGAGCAAAGCCACTTTTGGCATCAGCTTCTTTGATGCCATGGCTTAACTCTTCATAGACGATTTCTTGAATCACACCATCCAAGCTTAAATGAACATTTAAGCCTGGTTTTCTTGGCTTAATTTGACGAAAATTATCCAGGATCAGTTGGCCTTTACCGTCGCGAACTGCAGACAGTTGGCCAGCACCACCAGATAGCTCGTGATCAAACAATCTTTCTAAACCAAAAAGACCATGATTATCAATATTAACCTTCCCAATGACTGGTCCTGACATCTCACCAGTCGGATAGTATCGTGCAGGTTCGCGCACAGAGTATACTCCCGGGATATCGAGGCTTAACACTCTCTCTGCTTGAGCTAGAGTTGTGTGCCGAGCAAGCCAGGAAAAATAACTCTTCTTGTCAGCAATTAAGCGTATATTTTCTGGGGTTGTGCCGAGTATCTGATGGAGTGCTTCCATTTGTGGCTCGGTAGGACTAAAGACTCTTGGGTTAACAGCAAGAGACGGCTTTTTCACTGATAAAGCAAGTGGTATATTGCGTCGATCAAAAATAGTCCCTCGGTAGTTACCTAAAGTGATTTGGGTGGAGTACTGTTTTGAGGCCATTCGTTTCAAAGATTCTTCCGAAGGTGGAAACATTTGAATGACGAAAGCTCGAGCTAAGATCAAAGTGAAACCCAGATAAACCAAACATTCAACTAGGAAGAATCGCCGGTGGTGTAAGGGGGATTGATGACGCACAGCAGTATTTCCTGACTTAATGAGAGACGGTGGATGGGTGCTACTGATCAAGGAAGGGGCGCCTCTTCAGCAGGCTCTTGATCTTTAGCAAGATTTTTTTTTAGGGCAGCCTGGGTCGTCATTTGGGCTAAAGTCATTTTTAGTTCGCTGCGCTGTTCAAGTAGTTTAGTTTCTTGGTCTTTGAGATGACCAATATTATAACCAACTAAGGTGACATGGACCCGAAAAGACATCACAAGGAAAGCACCTAATACCAAAAAGACACCAAGGAGATAAAATAAGGGCCAGCCAAAGCCTTTGCCGAAAATACGGTTAACATGAGTGATCCTGTGCCTGAGTGGCTTCATGGTGGCATAACCTTGTTTAAGCTTTCACATGGGTAACATTCCTGGTGCTACGATTTCATTATACCTCAAGACAGACTAGAGCTTTTCAAATACCCTGAGACGAGCGGATCTTGCTTGGGCATTTTGCTCTATTTCTGTCTTGGAGGCAAAACAAGGGAAAGGAGTAATGATTTTGACCTGTGGTGGGATTTTTTGATCTGGTAACCTAGCAAAAAATTGGATATCAGCACCCTGGGATGTTTGGTTCATTTGTGCCAGTTGTTTTATATGTTGTTTGACGAGACGATCTTCTAGGGAATGAAATGCAATAATCCCACATCTACCTCGAGTATTAAGGACATAATAAATTTCTTTTAGGATAAGAGATAATTCTTTTAATTCCTGATTCACATAAATACGCAAAGCCTGAAATATGCGAGTAGCTGGATGGCGTTTAGCTGGCTTCCGATAATAAATAGTCTGTTTAACCAAGTCAGCTAATTCATGGGTTGTGGTGATTGGTTTTTTTTTTCGTTGCTGAACGATAGCTTGAGCAACGTAATGAGCTTTAGGCTCTTCACCATAAAGAGTGAAAATATCCCTAAGTTCTTCGAAAGAGCTGGTTCTAAGAACATCAGATGCTGTGAGATCACTCCTAGTATCCATCCTCATATCTAATGGTCCGTCACAGATAAAAGAAAACCCGCGGTATCCTGATGTGAGCTGAGCATTGGAGACACCAAGATCAGCGAGCACACCTGATACCTGTCCATAAACACCCAAGGCTTTAGTATGTTCTTTCACAGCAGAAAAGACGGTATGGATCACATGAGTTTTTGGTGGTGTTCCCTTGGACTTAGCTCGCCAGCGTTCCTCCCACTGACTCATATTATTTTTAATATATGTGATAGCTTCTGGATCACGATCAAACATAATCAACTGTCCTTGACTAGAAAGTTGCTGATAAATCATCTCACTATGACCACCATAACCAGCAGTTAAATCAAGGTAAATCCCGTCCCGAGTAATAGCTAGCATTTGGCTAGCTTCATCTCGCAGAACAGGAATATGTTTACTCATTTCAGCATCCTTGTTATTGCTGTTAGCCATCTCTGAACCCATAGCATCTCTTTCTTTGTTACCTATGTCATCGAGCTCATGTCGATGGTTATGAATCACCAGAGTAATCATAATAAGTTCTGAACATTATTCTATTAAAAAACATCTGCCCTAACACCCTTATTTTGAGTGTAGTCAATGATTCTTCAGATGAAGAGGGGTGTGAGTAATTGATCACAGCTGACACAACACAAAATCATTTGTAATATTAGTCACTTATACAGCGAATAATCAAGTTGTAGAGGGAAAAAACAATCATTAAGTTCATCTGAGATCATCCGACACGGGTCTAGTATTGTTGTGTTTTATTCACTTTTTTAGCAGTCAAGGAGAATTGTATGAATAGTGTTCGAGGACCGACCAGGAAATGGTTATTGTATGCTGTTTTCTGGTTAAGTTTACTGTTGGTGGGCGTTGGATGTGCGAGTGACTCAGAAACTGAGGATATCGGACTCGATGAGCCCTTAGAGGATTTTGATACGGCAAACTCTGAAGAAGCGTTTTCAAACGAAGAAGAAAATGTTGTGGATTACAACAATTTAAACGTTTCTAATCCGAGTCAGGGTGAGCAGAACTACGGAGAATTTGCTGGCGATAATAACTACAACTACGACCAGATGAATGTTGGAGAAGGTGATAACCTTGGTAATACTGACGAATCTTTAGCAAATAATAGCTATGATGTAGCGAATGCTGAAGACTCTGATGGTTACGATCAGACAGAAAGTGCAGAAGGTTATGATCAGGGTGGCTTCTCAGATGAGTCGAATAGTTATTCTGATGGCCAGAATACTTTAGCGGAACAGGGTTACGAAGGAAACGAAAATGTTTTAGCGAACTCAAATCTTACGAATAACTACAGTGAGTCGGGTAACAGTTACAACAGTTACGGTGATCAAAGCGCTGATATGAATCAGGTGATGAACGCTTTAAACAACAGTTATCCAGAAGAAGAAATGGCTAATTCTGATCCTTTAGCATCTGCTGACTCCGAGTATGGCTACGACAGTATGGATTCAGCTGACGCAACTGCTGGAATGGCTCAACCGGTTTCAGAGGCAGGTTTGCCTGAGATGGGATCTAAAATGGATTACATTGTCAGGAAAGGTGACACCTTAGGAAGCATTGCTACGATGATATACGGTAGTAAAGAGAAGTGGTCTGAGATCAGCATGCTTTCAGGTTTGCAAAACCCTAATTTAATATACCCAGGTGATGTGGTGTATTATCTGCTCAGTGATGCATCAATGGCTTTTGCTGCATCATACGAGAACACCTCAAAAGGTGAAGTGACTGTGGGTGAGGGTGATACGTTGAGTACCTTAGCAGCACAGGTGTATGGTGACAGTGGTCAGTGGAAAGCACTTTGGCGTGCAAACGATGCCATCGATAATCCAGATCAATTAACACCTGGAGAGATTGTTTATTTTGTTAATTACAGTAATGTTATGGCAGCAGTTGACCATTGGCAAGAATACTTTTTAGCCAGTGCTTCCGTAGAGATAATAAATCAGGGTAGATCTACGGTCTTTAACGAGAGTCAGGATATCTCCCATAGCAACATTCAAGTAACAGAAATAGAAGAAAGTCAGGGTGCCCAGGAATTACTGAACGAAATAGCGTCTTTTAGCTATACTATTTAGCCGTTAAACTATGATGAATTTGACATAAGAAACGTAAACTGAAGAAAGAAGAAAAGAAGAAAAAAGCATTTAGACTCAAAGATTAGGTTAATTAAGAAAGTTTATTCAAGTTATTGAGACGGATCAGGGAATGTATACACAGTCGTAAAGACGGTGAATACTCGTTTAAAAAACTTGAATCTCCGTATTCTAAATAAACCTCATTTTAAAGTCCTTCCTATCAAAAAGATTGAACAATCTTTTCCCCCCTCTAAAAACGATAACAACAACTCATATATTCTTTGCTTGATCAAGTAGACACACGTCATGAATCCTAGGCCTATCTTGGATTATTTCTGTGACTAGTCAGATGACAGTTGCGTATAATCATGGCGATTTGATTCATGGTAGGATGAGCTGAGAATCAGGAGAATTATCTCTAGGTAGATCAATATCACTCAGGGATAGATCAGGTAACTTGTTACCGAATGGTGATAATAAACCAAATTGATATTGTCGCCCAGACTGAATAACAGTAGTATGGCCTCCGTAGGTATTCACAACTTGTGATGATAACCACTTACCATCGATGGTTTTCAATATCCATAGATACCTAGAGTCATCGAGATTTAAGTAAAGAGCTCGGAAACTAACATTGTTTCGTTTGACGACTTTAGCAACAAGTAAAGAGCCATCTTCATGCCATAGTTCTTGCACTAAAGGAATGTCGACTTCTTCACTATAAAAACTATGTTCAACAAATATATGTCCTGCTTGTTCTTCATAGCTTTCACCAGCAAGCTCGGCAATTTTAGCGATGGAGTCTTTGGGGAGTAGAATAATAGGGTAATAGCCATACCAGTGTGTTTCCCTTAATCGGTAAAAGCTCTTTTCCCAAAGAGGACTGTGGACAGCGACGTGAATTTTCTGTCCAGGTTCTTGGCTATACACTTGGGGTAATACGGTGGCTTGCTGAGGCAGAAGAGATGAGCGAGAAACCCGGTCCCACCAACTCCCTAAAAATATTTTAATCGATTCAATCAATTTTCCTTTATCGATGATTGTTGAGCCAGTTGATGTATTTTCATTTTCTGTTTCGATTAAAGCAGTGAGTTCCTCTTGTTGATCAATTCCCTGATAAAATGATTCATCAACATCAAAGTAGCTACCACTGGCGGGTGATGCAATACCTGGATCAGCGGTAATATGGTAGGATCGTGGTTTAGCTAAGTTGTCATCGAAGAGCTGTTCGGGATCAGGGGCAGCAAGATGACGAATTAATCCAATTTTACCAGGAGAATCATCGGTGAAGATATAGGAGACTTCATCAGCTTTTACAGTGGTACGATGGGTGAGTGAATGGATATAGTTGTTGCGAATATGATCAATACGGAGCTTTATGGCACTTGAGTCGATATTAAAAATACAGTAGCGTCCAGCTTGACTAGTCGCTTCGAGATCTGGATTAGGCATGAGTGTTTCGTCAAAGTAATAAGTACGTACATCTTCTGGATTTGTCAGCACATTATTTTGAATATAGCTAAAGTTGACCCGAAACCCAGCAGGAGAGTCTTGAACCGTTGAAGAGATTTCGCCACAAACATGACCCGTTCCTTGCTCTTCTTGAATATCTAGGGTGTTTAACCAGTTGTTAAATTCGGCAGTCTTGATCTGTATCCTGTTAGACACAGCCGTATTATCGTCACTGTTATTGAGTTCACTTTGCTCACGGAAGCTGAGTGCGGTGATCTCGTGAGTCATGGTTTTGTATATTTGATTATTGTCAAAAGTTTTAAATAGCAGATCAGAATTCTCTGGCACGTCTTTCAGCAAGAAAACCCCATCTGAATCAGTGGCTAACACGGATGTAGAACTTAAGAAAGCAATTCTTAACTTATCTGCAGGTTCATTGTCTAATGATTTTAAAACAATCTTGACGTTGTGTGTTTTAAGATTACGTAAAGGCTCTAAAGTTACTTTAAATGAAAAATTTTGTGTAGAGTCACCATCGAGTGACATGGAGTTAGGAATATCTACATCTTCTCCTGAAGGTTCTGCCTCCACAGTGTTTCTCATGGTATCAGGATCTACAGGAGTTACGGAGGAATCAGTTGGTTGTTCATAAACCGGAAGGGGTACCGGATCAAAAATATCTTCAAGGAAATTACTTTCACCTGAGTCATCCTCTTCTTGTTGGGGGGCAATTGGCGGTCGCTGGTTAACCTGAGGTGTGGCAACGGGAGTGGTTTCTTGAGGGTCAGGAGTGTTTTCCTGGGTGCTGTTAGGATCTGCTTCGGCTTCAACAGCTTCTTGTTGTGGCTCATAAAAAGGTCCTACTGATTGAGCCAATACACCAGTAGGATAGGCGAGTAATAGTGTTGTTGCTAGTACGAGAGTTTTATTATACATAGTCATAAGGCGTAGCTCTTTTATTAAATGAGTAAGGTTACAATTAATGATAATAAGCACTGACTGCGGGACTGATTAAAAAAGTAAAAGAATGATAGTGACACGTAAGTATTTTGGCCTCAGACATTGGCCTACCAGGTAACTAGTATACCAGATAACAGTATAAAAATCAAAAAATTTTCTTTTAGTTCATCTAAAAAGAAAATATATCTTGAGTTCATTAATAGTAATGCCTAAATCAATATCGTAAAACGGGCCATTGAATAGCTCTTAAAATTCACGATGCCCCCTGGCATGTTTTCTCATTTCTGTTTTGCGAGTATTCGTACTGAGATATTTTAATAATCCATGGTATGCCTCATCACGTACCTCAAGATTCGGATAGGTTAACTGATAGCGGATCTTTGTTCCTTGCTGTTCTTTTTTACAATGGATAGGTAGCCTGACTGGAATAATAAAGCTTCTAATCGAATTTAACACATTAAATTCGATTAGATCCTCGCGGCTAATCCAACAGTTTTCAAGGTTGTCGAGATTGAGAGAGTTGGTTTGATTGAGATATTTATAGAGGTAGGTGGGGGGTGCTAATTTTAAACTGCCATGATTTGATTTTTTTTGCATTGAAGAGGATGAGCGCATCATAGGGATGGTAGATTTTTTCTCTGTCTAGCGCTTTGATTTTATCAGCAAACACGGTATCTATATCATGGTCAGTATAACCACAAATGCTATTATATCTGGGATCTAAACTAATATCGTTGAG
>JAPOQT010000122.1 GCA_026710525.1 Pseudomonadota bacterium | reverse complement strand
TCCATAACGCTTAGCCATCTGAGCTAAATGAGGTCGCAAAAACAAGACACCAATAGAGCCGGTGATCGCCGAAGGACGAGCAATAATCTTATGGGCCGCTGATGCCATATAATAGCCACCACTAGCTGCCATATTATCGATGTAAACCACCATCGGTTTAACATCTGCTAGACGTTTGAGATGATGCCAGATTAACTCTGAAGCGAGCACACCACCACCTGGAGAGTTGATTCTTACCACCACAGCTTTTACCCGGTCCTTAGCCAGCATAAACTCAACATCCTTAGCTACTTGCACTTCGGTAATATCTTCATCACTGCTTTTTTGATGATCAAGGGAGATGGTACCTGAATAACTGAGGTAACCAACAGCATCCTCATCTTCCTCAACGCCATCACCCTTGTTGAACAAGCTCGTTATCTCTTTTGGTAAAGCACGCTCCAGTGACACAAGTGCTTTCTCACTATCCTGAGCCGCCTCCTGATCTTTGGATGATTTAGGCCAAATAATTGTCTCGTAGTCATACCATTTAAGGCCCTGACTTTTGGCGAGGGAGTCTTTAAAGTTTTGATAGTGAGATATATCTGTGACCAGCTTTGTTTTTAGGGCGCTTTTATCATTAAAACTTTGCTGATTTAACCATTTTTTAATATCACGATCAGCAATCTGTTGTGACTTCCGGGAAGCTACCATCAAATCGAAAATAACTTGTTCTAAAGACTCCTGGACCGATGTCATATGCAAACGTTCAGGTTGGCCAATTTGAGTAAGAAAGAAATCAGCTGACTTATAATCGCCAGCTTTAATAACATCCATACCCACACCTACTCGCTTCATCAGATTACCAAGTAAATAAGTCACCATTGTGGCTGAGGGTAACATCACATCACCCTGAGGAGCGAGAGCAATACGATCGCCGCTACCAATAAGATAATTCACGGCTCCTTGATAATGATCGCCATAGAAATAGAGAGGTTTTTTCGCTGCTAACTTTGCCATTGGTTTGATGAGATCGGCAGCAAAATTGGTATTAATGACCAAATTAGAGTGGATATGAAAAAGCACACCTTTCACCCGAGTACGTGCTGCTAACTCTTCGATTTGTTTTTCAAGAGAACGAAGGGAAGTGAGTGAGTTATTAGCTAAATCACGCCATAAATACAATAACTCATCAAATGTTTTGAGATCGTAGTGATCGTATACGAACCCTCTCAGATCTACTTCAACCAAAAAATCACCTATTGGCTGGTGTTTTTTCACCGGTTCGTCACGCTGACTATAGTTTAAAAAATCAAAATCTAGTGAGCTAAAAGCCATAATAATAAGCACGACGGAAAACGTGACTATCATCCCCACAAAGATAAAATAGAGCTTTATGAGTCGCCATAAGGCAATAAAAAAGTTCTTAGTCGCCGTCATAATAATCATAAATGCCTCCGCAGAGTTGTTAGTCCTCAGTCTTTATCTGAGGTGATGTCGTTGTTCATGTGATTGCTATCAAGCATCATCACAATTTTTATGAATCGCACATGGAACAAAAAGCCATGATTTCTCGCTCAGGAAATCTCTTACGATTCAGTATCGAAAAAATATTAAACAAAAGATACTGCAAAAAGCATTGAGTATATCACAAGGATGACACTCTTAACAAAAAACCACTATAGCATGGTTAATCGTTCGTCAAAAGTCAATAGCTTTGGCATCATAATCAGACACAGAATATATCAGAAGCATCATCAACGTTGTGAATAAAAATCATGTTATAACTGCTGGTGAATCTTGAGATAAAACCACCCCAGAATAATAGCACTAACAGCAAGAAGACATGGGACCTAGACGAGGGAGTCACTGTGAAATATATCGCGCTAAAATCATGTGAATGCTGAAAAATTTCCATTTCTTAAGAAATAGTATTTCCTGGTCGTCATCCTAAGTACGTGAGAGTGGGGTTAACGAAATTTGAGCAGCTTATCAGCTGATGATCCCATGAATACACCCACTCATTTTTTGGTTGTTATTGATCATGGCTATAATAACCGGCATGGTAGATGGAGAAAAAACTTCATTTACTTGACAAAAAACTGGTAAAATAACAGAATAACTATGAAGCGAGAAGGGCATGATCAAATTCAATTAACCACATGTTAGGATGAAATATGTTAATCTTGAATGACACGGAAGGTGTAACTCAGGAACAAGACATGGAAATTAAGGAGCCGATGTCTTTTAATAATCAAAATCAGCTAACCAGAAAAAATCATCGAGTAAGATCCCATATTCTTGCTGAACTGAAAAAATATCGCTGGTTGCCATTTTTTAGTACCTATTCTGGAATTGTTCTCGATATTTCTGCATCCGGATTAAAACTCGCGTTCTCTGGTGAAGTGGATGTTAAACCCCACTCTCGCTATACCATTCGTATTCCACTGGCTGGCCTCGGTATTGAAGGCAGCGAAGTATTTGAGTCATCATTTGAGGTGAAATGGTTTGATCAAAAAAGCTACCGTCTTGGTGGTCTTTTTATCAGTATTACTCAAGATCAAAAATCGATTCTTGATCGCATTATTGAGGCATTAAAAGCAAGAAACCATAAAACAAAGAACACCACAAAATAATCATATCTTTAATCCTTGCTCTTATGTTTTACTCCCATGATTTTATTATGGATAACATCTTGCTTGACCTGAGAGTGAAACATAATTACATTGGTGATCCCTTGATTTTTGTCACCAACACTATTACAGTGACTCCTGTGATAACATCGCCCTGTTTTTGTTTGAGCTTTTTCATGAGTACTATTAACTACCAATAAATATAAATAAGATTGACTATTTTTAAAGATTCCTCACCCATAATGAATACACATCAAAACAACGTTCGTCCTAAATTTCGCCAAGGCTCTCTTTCCAAAGGTAATCAGAAGCCTGTGATTGTGTCGGGAGCGAGAACCGCTTTTGTGAAATCCTTTGGCATGTTTGCTGACAACACACCACTTG
>JAPOQT010000121.1 GCA_026710525.1 Pseudomonadota bacterium | reverse complement strand
CAAAAAAACAAAAAAAAAAAAAAAAAACAAAAAAAAACAAACCCACCAAAAGAAAATAAAAAAAACCGCGTCAAAAAAAGTGTTAAGGACCAAAGACGAGGACTGACCAAACTTTTAGAGCAAAATGATTTTCAAGGTTTTGCTGATAAGCTTACGACTACCTTAGCTGGCATACCTAATGAAGAGATGGTTTAGCAAAAAAAGAATCGTGGTATGCCACCACTCTTTTTCTCCATTTCACTACGAGCGACCTCACGTTACATCCAAAAGAATCAACGGCTCGATGGCGTAGTGATTTAGTCCTAGAACTCGCAAAACAAATTTTTATCTTTGAGTTTAAAATGGTAGACCAAGCAAAAAATAAGGATAAGTTCCTCGATCAGGTGATGGCACAAATACGGGAGAAGGAGTATGGTAAAAAATATCAGAATCGCGGTCAGTCTGTTCATTTGATTGCCCTTGTTTTTGGTAAAGAAGAGCGAGGTCTTCTTGATCACCGCCATGAGCTGATGTGACTTACAGAATATACTGGGAACGGTAAAATTGCATATCATTCACGTGAGTGAAATATTGACAAGGTAACCAGCATGTTTTCTCATGGAAAAACACTCACTGTGATCTAACACTAAGTACTGGCCACGAATGGCCGTCAGTTTTCCTGAAATCATATGGGTTTTATCAAGACTCGACATTGCGAGTTTATTTGCTCCTATTTGGCCCGAGGCCCTAGGGTAGCTCAGATAGTGAATACTTCCTGAAGAAGCTTGCCAAGATCCTGGATAATGGCTTAGATGAGCTAAGGCTCGACTTCTCTGGCTAACTAACTCTGTTACGAGAGGATCTTGGTGACCAATCGAAGAACCATCAGGGTTTTGGAGCATAGCTTTAGGCTGGGTTTTATCCTTAAAAAGATGTTTTAGCTCCACTTCCAATTGGCCTGCCTCTAATCGGCTGTTGGTTGTGGCGATTTCGATGGCTAGAGCAGCCCCTTGATCCATCCAACGACTTGTCATCCTTTGTGATCTGGTTAAACCGACTTTGAACTGAGAGGTGTAAGCAAGATAAATTGAATGCTTTTGCATACAGTGATTTTCGCCCCAACCAGGGTCACGACATGTCCCCTTATGATAGTGACATAGCTCTGGCTTCACAATACACAGATCTGTTTCAGGACGAGATCTAAAACAAGGAAAACAATAGCCTCTTGAAAAGGTTTTTTTAATCGACCTCTGACATCTGACACATTCTTTTTGACCAGTAAACTCTATGGCTATCTGACGACCAAGCCATGAATTTAACTCTACTGATGTTTGATCTTGGCACTGAATATCGTAAAATACTTGTAACAACTGATGGCCTAACGTCAAAGAGTCCAGTGGACTCACTTGACCTCGAGTCCCCATAACATTTAATGTCGGAGAAAACATCATATTACTTACTTCATATATTAATCATACGTTCAAGTGAACGATAAGCCTTCAGTCTTACCTCTTCACTTAACTCAATAGCAATTTCATGATTTTGTAAACTGTTTAACGTCATTTCCAAGGTGATGGTTGCCATATGAGGGCAACGATAAGAACACATTCTGAGTAGATTTTTATTTTTATTTTCAGCAATCACATTATCTGCCATAGCACATTCCGTAAGTAAGAGATAACGCTCCGCCTGAGATTCTTTAACATAACGAATCATGGCAGAAGTCGATCCTGAAAAATCAGCCGCTTCACACACATCCGACCGACATTCAGGGTGGGCTAAAATCGCCACTGAAGAACCAAACTGTTCCCGAACTCGAGCAATATCTTCGACGGTAAATTGCTCATGGACCTCACACTCCCCAGGCCAAGAAATCAAGGTCTTTTGAGCACATGATGGACTAGTATCTTGATCAGCGGCCATCTGCTCAACAATACGCCGCCCTTTTAAACCACCATCCCCAGTTCGTTCAGGAACAATCAAATCCTTATTTGTTTCTCTGGCCAGGTTGGCTGCCAAATAACGATCAGGAATAAAAATCACCGTGTCGGTATTCAACGACTCCACCACAGCTTGAGCATTTGAGCTGGTACAACAAATATCTGTTTCTGCCTTCACTTCAGCATAGGTGTTAACATAACTGACAACCGGTACCCCAGGGTACATGTTTTTGAGCTCACGTACATCTGCAGCGGTAATTGAGGATGCTAAGGAACATCCAGCCTCTTTCGCTGGCAGTAACACGAGTTTATCAGGTGATAAGATTTTAGCCGTTTCAGCCATAAATCTCACACCACAGACCACAAGGGTTTGTTCCCTCGCCTGGGCACCGACTTTAGCAAGCTCAAGGGAGTCTCCTTTAATGTCAGCCACCGTATGATATAGGGCAGGCTCCATATAGTTATGGCCAAGGATAAGGACATCTTGTTCTTGCTTCAGTTGACTGATTGTGGCTACAATATCAGCTTTGATCATGATCTCTTCAAGGGGCATTAAATCCCTGAGAAGAGTCTTCATGTAATCATAAGCCTGATCTGGCACAGTTAAATCAAAGTTACTTTTTAAATTGTGAGTTGCTGATATCATGAGTTGTCTTGTTCAACGACAAAGTATGGAAGTTCATGGACCTATGGTCATCGTTTCATCACGACTAACTAACCTACACAGCAACCACTTCTACTGGTTTACCTAGGCCATCGCTAATGGCTTCTTGCATGGCATACAATGTGCCCTCAAAGGCACTAGGACAACCACCACAGGCACCGAGATAGCGCACAGTGACCACATCACCTGACATGTCAAGGACCTCAACGTCACCACCATCCATTTGCAGGCTTGGTCGAATAGTACTATCAAGAATATCTTCAATAGCACGAACATGTTCCGGAATATCCTGATCCCTGGTTACTGATTGATTGAGGTGTTCGACAAAATCAGGATCGTGATCAGTAATGAGATCATCAATAATTTCTTCGACAAGCTGATCAAGTTCCTGCCAGTTTCTAGCACCATTTTGGGTGATGGTTACCACATTTTCAAATAAGTGAACCTGAATAACACCTGGGATCTGAAGCAAACCATGAGCTAATGGTACATGCTGACATTCATCAGGCTCTTGGTAAGAGATTTTTGATGACGATTTAACCGACTCTTGAACAATATATTTTTGCGCTCTTGGATTCGGCGTGCTTTGAATGCGAATATTTATCATATGACTATTGATCCATTTTACTGAAGTAAGGTTCCACTTTCCCCATGTACTGCTTTGAGACCACGGTGGAACTCAAGGTAACAAACATCTTGATGAATAGATGGCCACTTCAGTAGCACATCCATTAAAAATCCCTGGATAAGCATATCATAGGCTTGGGCGTAACTTAGGCCTCGAGCACATAAATACCAGAGATCTTCTTCATCTGGCTCACTCACTGTGGCCCCATGAGACGCACTCACTTCATCGCAACCACAAACAAGCTCTGGAATAGATATCATGCGCGCTGTTTTATCAAAAATCAAGCCCCGACTCAATAAATGAGCATCAGAGCCTACGGCGCCAGCTAAAATGTGCATTTTACCATCAAACAGACTAAAACCATCACCATAAGCCATTCCCTTATAGATTTGCTGTGATGATGTTGCCACCCCCTGATGGACCACGAGATTTTTTTGACTATAATGATCACCAGAATAATAAGCCCCTGATAATTCAGCAGAGCTACCTCGACCGGCTAGGAGCAGATGGTGGTTCCGCTCAGCACATGGTATCCCAGAGGAAAGCTCTAAGAGTTTGTACGAAGCATTTTGCTGCAAATAGGTGCTCTGGCTAGAACTTAAATGACCACCAGCAGACAGGTGACTCATGAGAGTATGCTCACATTGGGCAGAGGCTCCTAAAGCAAGCTTAAGATGAGAATTAACCCACATCATATTTATGTGATCACGGGAAAGTTCTCGATGACTTTCTTGTAAACATACCCGACTACGATCATGGACTTGAACAAAAAGATATGGATGGTAGCTGTAATACTTACTGTTAGTTGTTAGTGAGTCATAGAGATGGCGTAGTTCGATCGGTTGATTAAATGAGCCATTAACTTCAAGGTAATAACCATGATGCAAAGTGCTCTCACTAATTAACTGAAAAAGACCTTGGTCACTATAACCAGACATATTGTGATGAAAATCAGTGAGAGTTCCACTCATATCCTGTGCAGTAAAGGGGGTCACCGTAATGCCGGCCGGCAAATGACAGTGCACGAGACGCCCATGATAAAACACAACGCGAAAACTATCCGATGAATATGATTCATCGTGGCTAAGTGGTAACTTGTGATCCACATTTTGGGAACTTGGTGGATAAAAAAAACAAGCTGATTGTAAGACTTTTTGCCAAGACCTTCTCACATGTTTATTAGCAATGCCAAGACTTTTATCTTGGAGCAACTCTCTCAGCTGTTCACGTTTTTGCTGACGATACTCGGCAAGATGACGAGGTAAAGGGTAGGTATCATCCCAGTCTTGCCATAATTTCTCTAAACTTGCGAGTAAGGCCCTAGATACCATAGATATTAACCTTGCACTGAATGTGGGTGATATTTTTCGAGAATATTATCGTATCCTTCAGCTTCAATTTGCTCAGCCAGTGATTTTGAGCCGGAGCAAATAATCCGACCATCATCAATCACATGGACCTTATCGGGTTCGATAAAATGGAGAAAACGCTGATAATGGGTTATCACAAGATAAGACTTATCAGGGCGATGTAACGACCTTAGCTTATGAGCCACTGTTTTCAGGGAGTCAATATCTAAACCAGAATCAACCTCATCAAGAATAGCGAATTTTGGCGACAGGACCGCCAGCTGCAAAATCTCGTTTCTTTTTTTTTCACCACCTGAAAAATCAACATTGAGCTCTCGAGATAAAAAATCAGGCTCAATCTCAAGATCTTTAATAATACCTGCAAGGTACTCGTCAAAGGACTGATCATCCATTGCCGAAGCGCCTTGAGCTTCACATACGGCATGGAAACAGGCTTTTAAAAACTCCCGGTTAATGATACCAGTAATTTCTGGTGGGTATTGAAAACTCAGAAAAACACCGAGCCGAGCTCTCTCATCAATTGATAAGGGTAAGAGTGATGATTTCTTAAAATTGACATCAAAATTAATTTCGCCAGCATCCACTCGATAATTAGGATCGCCAGCAATCACGTGGGATAAGGTGCTCTTACCTGAACCATTGGGGCCCATTAAGGCATGCACTTCACCAGCGGGAATCACCAAATCAACCCCTTTGAGAATTGGCTTGTTATCCACACTAACATAAAGGTCTTTAATTTCTAGCAAAGCAGAGATCTCCGTTTCTTGAGCTGATTATATGAGAATTATCCAGGCGACTAACCGTTGATAGCTGGCGGTAAATGTTTATCAAACATTGTCGGGGCAAAGTACTCAGATTGCTTGCCAAGTCGGCTGAGCAAAGCTACATCAGTTATAGCCTATTCTATTCGAATAATCATCATCTTTTCTTCGCTGTTGTTGACTCGTGATAACCTGTACCCCAGACAAGGAGTATCTTGAATTCAGTCATGACTCACCCGCTCCCTCACTAGTGACCGCGCAGCCACAAGTCCATCATCTGACTCAAGGTTAACCAATACTATTTTCTAATTTCATTTCAAGTAATTTAACAGCTTCTACTGAGAATTCTTGGGGTAAAGTATTAAAGACTTCATTACAAAAGCCATTTAACATGAGGTTAATCGCTTCTTCGTGAGATAAACCTCGAGATAGAAGATACTCAATTTGATCCTCCCCTAGCTTCGAGACAGAGGCCTCATGCTCAATTTTGGCCGATGGCGATCGCGACTCAATCACCGGATAGGTGTTAGCACGACTATCACTCCCCACTAACATGGAGTCACAACAGGTATAATTTTTTGCCTTGTAAGCTCCAGGTGACATACTAACAAGACCACGGTACGAGTTTTTAGACTGGTCACAAGAGATACCTTTGGAGACAATGCGAGATGTGGTGTGGGCACCTAAATGAATCATTTTGGTGCCTGATTCTGCCTGCATGTGATTATGGGTAAATGCCACACTATAAAATTCACCACGGGAGTGATCGCCTTTCAGAATCACACTCGGATATTTCCAAGTAATAGCTGATCCTGCCTCGACTTGGGTCCAGGAAATATGAGATCCATCCCCGTGACAAATACCTCGTTTTGTCACGAAATTATAAATGCCACCCCGACCATTTTCATCACCACCATACCAATTCTGCACCGTAGAGTACTTAATTGACGCATTTTTTTTGGCAATAAGTTCTACCACCGCAGCGTGGAGCTGGTTTTCATCCCGCATGGGAGCCGTACAGCCCTCAAGATAGCTCACCTCAGAGCCTTCTTCAGCAATGATCAGGGTTCGTTCAAATTGTCCTGTATCTCGAGCATTAATCCGAAAATAAGTCGATAGGTCCATGGGACAGGTGACACCTTTTGGGATATAAACAAAAGACCCATCAGAAAACACGGCAGCATTCAGGGCAGCATAATAATTGTCCTGATATGGCACAACCGAGCCTAGATACTCCTCTATGAGTTCAGGATGGGAAATGACGGCTTCTGAAAACGAACAAAAAATAATGCCATGTTGCTTGAGTTCTTTCTGATGAGTTGTGCCAATAGACACACTATCAAAAACAGCATCAACCGCCACACCAGCGAGTCGCTTGCGCTCAGAGAGTGGAACACCTAATCGTTCAAATGTTGCTAAAATCTCAGGATCAACGTCATCCAGTGATTGTGGCTTATCTTGGTTGGATTTCGGTGAAGAGTAGTAAATAATATCATTGAAATCAATATCTTGAATAGTGAGATCAGCCCAAGATGGTGGTGTCATTTTAAGAAAATGATGATAAGCTTTTAGGCGGTATTGAAGAATAAATTCCGGTTCTTTTTTAATACGAGACAGGCGACGAATCACCGACTCTGATAAACCTTTATTAAAGGATTCAGTAGCCACATCCGTAGCAAAACCATGGCGATATTCTTTTTTTAAGGCTGTCACACTACTCATCACCACACCTTATGATCAAAAAACGAAAATTCATGGTAACTGGTCACATCCACCCTCAACACCCTAAGAGTAACCAGGTTAAGTTCATATTGCAAGGAAAGTTAGTCTCACAAGATAACATTTGACTCGTATCATGATACTCTTTATATACTCTCGGTTATTGTTGGTTATTTTATAATACGACTATCACACAACGAAAATCAACCAAGCAAACTGTGAGTACCATAACAGGATGACAAAGAAAAACCCAGTTATGATTCAGTAACCATTACTCCACTGGCCATCACCCATGTTTGAATTAATCAGCACCCAAGACAAAGCACGATATGGGCGCTTAATGGTGAAGCGAGGTGTGCTCGAAACTCCTTTGTTTATGCCTGTGGCCACAGCAGGAGCCATTAAGTCTCTGACGCAACGAGATCTCGAAGCTCTAGGAGCTAACATTATTCTCGCGAACACATATCATCTTAGCCTACGAGAAGTGCCGCAACTAATTCATCAAGCTGGCAGTCTTCATCAGTTTATTGGTTGGGATAAACCGATTCTCACTGACAGCGGTGGATTTCAGATTTTTAGCTTAAATAACTTAACCAAATTGTCTCAGGAAGGTGCCTCATTTCGTAGTCATATTGACGGTCAGATGCTCCATTTCACTCCCGAAAATGTGACAGCCTATCAAGAGCAATTAGGTAGCGATATTCATATGGTCCTTGACGAATGTCTGGAAGATGGGGTAAGTAAGCAACGAACTAAAGAGTCCGTAGATCTGTCCTTAAGCTGGGCGAGGAGATCTCGAAAGGCGAGACACAATCTCGAGCTACTCCAGTTTGGCATCGTCCAGGGTGGTATGTACCCAGAACTGCGCAAGCAAAGTGCTCTTGAACTCACAGCCATGGATTTTGAGGGCTATGGTATTGGTGGGTTATCTGTGGGTGAGTCAAAGGATAAGATGACGGATATGATAGAGATTGCCACAGAACATCTCCCGCAAAACAAGCCAAGATATCTGATGGGAGTGGGAACTCCTGCGGATATTATTCGCGCTGTTGCTCTTGGTGTTGATATGTTTGATTGTGTTATGCCAACGAGAAATGCTCGTAATGGATCTGTATTCACCTCATTTGGCCGTCTCAATATTCGCAATCAAGAGCATAAGTTTTCAGGTGAGCCTCTGGATTCAAACTGTGATTGCTACACTTGCAGAAATCATACCAGAAGTTACCTGCGCCATCTTTTTCTCGCTAAAGAAATGACGGCGAAAACTTTACTCACCATTCACAACCTCCATTTTTATCTCAAGCTCATGACAGACATAAGAACAGCTATTCAAGAACAAACATTTCCTAGCTTAGCATCACATATTTTAAGGGTATTTAACCGATGATATTTATCATAGATTGTCAGAAAGTTGAGCAATGAAAGCCAGCATTGTATGGGTTCCTCCCAGCATTTCACCACTTGAGTATTATCAGTCCCATATATTAGGATTAGCTCAACGCTCCCAGTGGTCGTTAGGGCGATCTCTCCTCATTTTACCAGGCGTTTTTTCTGATCGTCTCTTTTCCCTCAGAAGACTCAGATTAAATCTTGCCGAGTCTATTGCCGCTAAATATGGCGGCGGTTTTCAGCCAGAAAGCGTAGATCTACAGTCT
>JAPOQT010000120.1 GCA_026710525.1 Pseudomonadota bacterium | reverse complement strand
CTCTCAAGTACTCAAAAAGAACTGATAAGTGACAGGACTCTCCTTGTCAAACAGCCTATCAGGTGGTGCTTCCTTTTTTTAACAACTTCTACTTAATTCCAAGCCCCCCTCTTTCCGGAGTCATCGAACTATAGAAATATGCACACCATATCTTCATCAACACTACCCAAACCGTGAAACACACAAGAATAGGTCTAAACTGGGCAAAATAGCTCACTTTCGTTACACCTCTTCTCATCATCATTTTTTGATCCAGCGTCACCTACTCCAGAAGCAAAAATTTGGACTGATCTAGCACTGTGCTAACAGCTGTTTTACGCCTTTATATTCCCACCTATTATGATATCATCACACTAGCAAACCTAAAACACCTTGTTAATCTCTCGTGTCTATCGTAATCTAGTCCAGCTTGATGCTCAGTCGGTTTGAGCATTCATTAAGAAATACCGATTTCATTTTGGTTCTGCTGTAAACAACTGGTGAATTCTCTATGACTATAAATAACCTGACTCACATAACGCAAAATACTTCCTTAGACAGGGACTTATCAGAGTCAGCTCACCTAGGTGAGCTAACTCTCGTTCATTTTATCACCCTTGGCTGTGCTCGTAATCGAGTTGACTCAGAGGTGATGCTTGGCTCACTTCTAAGCGAAGGTTGGCAGTACACTGATGATCCAGGACTTGCAGATATGATTATTATTAATACATGCGGCTTTATTAAAGCAGCCAAAGAAGAAAGCATTGATACGATTCTTGAAATGAGTGAGTATAAAAAACAAGCAAAACCCATGACTCTTATTGTTGCCGGATGTTTAACTCAACGCTACAAAAAACAACTAATGGCTGCTCTGCCAGAAGTCGATATTTTTATCGGTAGCGATCAGTTTGCTGAACTACCCCGCATCTTAAAAGAACATCAAAAAAGCCAGAACAATACTGATTCTCCACCCAAAAAAATATATGCCCAAAGAACCCACGCCATTTATACCGATGTGATGCCACGAGTGAATACCCTTCACCAACATAGCGCTTACGTTAAAGTCGCTGAAGGCTGTGATCATAACTGTGCATTTTGTATTATTCCGGCCATTCGAGGTCGTCTCAGGTCTCGGCCACTTGGGAGTGTCGTGAAGGAATGCACCGAACTAGCACAACGAGGCGTTGTTGAAATTAATCTTATCGCTCAAGACTTAGCAGCATATGGTCGTGACCTTAATCAAAACAACTATCTTTTAGATCTTCTTCAGGAACTGGTGCAAATTAACGACATTACCTGGATCCGTCTCCTGTACGCTTATCCAGAAAATCTGACCGATGATTTTTTACAATTCTTCGCCTGTGAAGATAAACTTGTCAAATATCTTGATATTCCTATGCAACACGGTAGTGACCATATATTATCAAAAATGAAACGGGATGTGACTGCTAAAGATCTGCTAAACATTGTTCGTCAAGTAAGAAAGTTTGTGCCAAATATCACTCTACGTACTTCGGTGATGGTTGGTTTCCCTGGAGAGACAGAAGAAGATTTTCTTCAGTTACGCTCTTTTGTGCAAGAAATCGCTTTTGATCACTTAGGTTGTTTTACTTACTCTCGGGAAGAAGGCACTTTAGCTGGCGCCATGGATCAGCAAGTTCCTGATGACATAAAAAAACTAAGAAGAGATGAGATTATGGATATTCAAAGGGGTATATCACAGCACAAACTCCAGGCTCTGATAGGGCAAAAACAAGCCGTGTTTTTAGAGAAAAAATTGGATACGAACTTGGAAGAGCCAATGGTTCAGCTAGAAAATATGTTTCATGATCTTGGGGCAAAATTAAAGGCTAAAGATTCATTTGCTCTATGGCAGGGACGCTTATCAGGACAAGCACCAGAAGTTGATGGTAAAGTCTTTGTCATAGACTCAGAAAAAAAATGTGGTACGACACCACTCGTCTATGGTAGGATAACTGAAACGAGTGAATATGACGCGCTAATGGTTTTGTGTGAGTAACTCTATTGTTTTACCTGTGATATTTTTTCGTTGACTTTTATCATAAAAGCGCCATGATAAGTTGACTGTTATCTACTAGCTAGCACTAGAAAGGTTAGATGTTGTTAGTATGGCAGATGAAACACACGCGAGTCTATGTTAAACTTGTATGAAAAGTAGACGAATAAAACTATGACACCGGGAAAAATGAACATGATACATATCGACTTAAGCGCTCACCTTTAGTATAAATATGATCTATCACTCCCCTGTATCTGCCAGTCAATGCTCACTCACTTGAGGTTACGTTCATCCAGCAAGTATCAAATGATCTGGTCAACCTAATCATTAGGCTAACTTAAGACCACCTAAAATTATATAATAGCAAACTAAAAACCATTTATTTTACAGACCTTCACTCAATCACAGAGGACTCCTTATGGATGAT
>JAPOQT010000119.1 GCA_026710525.1 Pseudomonadota bacterium | reverse complement strand
GCCTAGTAGGCTAAGCACTTTGTTAAGTGCCATTATCGCTATTTGTTTGCTATCGACAACCGGATGTAAGACCGATTCATCCAGCCAGAACTTAAGTGAAGCTCAATCTGTTTATGACAGTGAGTCATATTTATTTCGCGCGGTTAAAAAAGGTGAGGACAAGATTGGTTTTGAGGTTTGTACAATAGACAAAAAACACCGAAGGTTTATAGCTCAAAATCAGTTTCGTGTCACTGGTTGCATGCCAGCTTATCATGCTATTAATGCCAATGGATTAAGTACCACGGAAGTGGTCTTAACAGTTCAAGATATTCTTGAAACATTTTCTCAGGAAGAATTAGCGATAACAAAGATGTTGGTAACAGAGTTAGTACGAAATCGCTATGAGAAGGGTAAGGGTTTGAGCGGAATCATTGCCACTGGCGCAGTAGGTGTGGGTGGTGCAATCGCCTTAAGTGCATTGGCTGCTCCTACACTTATTGCAATGATGGTGGGAGCTTTAGGAACAACTGTTATAGCTGTTGGAGTCAATGAACAAATTGAGAAGTTTAAAGCAGAGGTTATTATGGAAGTATATGTATCATCAACTGAGAAGCAGAAGGTGATGGATAAACTTGCATTACAATTGCATGCCCATTACGATTATTGGGATGATGATAAACTCGCAGAGATGATTTATCATTGGAAAGCTATTATGTCCCTAGATCCCACAGAAGGCGTGGAAGTATCATCGGTATTTGAACTTCAACAAGCTCTTGGATGGCATCTCTTACATCGTCTCGCAGAGGCAGCGGTTCGTCGTGGAATAAATCTAGCAAATGCAAATCTGCCGGATCTTTTCTGTCATCCTGTTTTATCTGTTTTTGGTAGAAACAAGAGTTTTCGCCCTCAGATATTTGGCCCTGGATCCTATAATGATTATTGTATGAAGATATCTCCTGAGGTCATGGGATACTCGGGGCTTTACACAGCGGAATCTTTAAATGGCACAAGTAGAGAGGAATTTTTAAATAGGCTTAAAATAGAAAATGAAGAAAATGAATGACTATCATAGAACTGTTTGATAGGTTCCCAAATGATGAGGCGGCCAAGGAATGGTTTGAATCTACCAAGATGGGGAATAACAAAGATAAAGCCTTTGTATTCCCGCTGTGGAAGTGTTAAGGTTAATCCTATGGAGACCAGCAAGCCAATGCCTTATTGGTGCGGGTACTACCTAAGGACTTCAGGGTAAGAATCGGCAGTGCTATGGAGAGCTCTAAAAAAATTGGTTATCAGAAATGGGCTATTGCTATTTATATCTGGACTACTTCTCTGAAGGGTGTATCAAAAGCATGAAATTACACAGAGAACTTGGCATTACCCAAAAGTCAGGGTATTTTATGGCACAACGGCTTAGGGAAGCTTGGTCGAGCGGGGAAAACAAAATGGAAGGCCCGTTGGAAGTAGATGAAACCTTCATGGGTGGTAAAGAAAAAGCAAGCATGAGTACAAGAGAGACCATACTCTCGGCCCTCCGGGAAAAGCCATAACTTTGACGAGTAGGGTTTTACCTAAGCCAGGAGCACCAGTCATTAAAATATGACCACTGGCAATAAAACAACAAATGAGCTGCTCAATCACATTTTCTTGGCCCATAATCCTTTGTTTAATATGGCGGAGGGATTGTTGCAAGTACTGATGAGCTTCGTTACGGTCCATAGATGATCCTATATTTGTTGTGGTGAGTACCTGACAGCCAGTAGGGCGCATGGCATCGTTGGCACAGTTTTTGCTTTATATCCTAGTGAGAGTTTCGGTAAATCAATGAGATTGTTTTATCGGAACGTTGAAAGAAAACTCATCTCATCATGAGCACGGATGAAGGATCATCAGGTCTTTGTTCTATCATAACAGTGATTAACAAAAACAAGAGCATGAAAGACATAATAAAAAATGACAGTTATAGGAGTTGATTGATGTTACGATTTGCCAGAGAGACTTTCATTCCATCGGAAAAAATATTTGGCTTAAGTTTACTGATGAAGGTCATGTTATTTCAACTACTTTTTAGCTGTGGTGGTGGCTCTGAAGGTTCTCATCAGCTCGAGTCAAGACAAATTCAGAGGGATAATAAGAATAAAAAAGATTTCCCGATTAAACCATTAAAAAACACGAACACGAAGAAGAACATCTCGTCGATTCTTTCCCAAAACAAACTTACTTGAGGATAATGAGTTTTCCCTGTCTTCGCAAAATTATTTACATATGAGAGAGCTACTTTTAAGGTGACTATCTCGATCTAAACCAAACAGATGATTTTTTTAAATTAAATAAAGATAAAGATATTGAGAAATATGACGATCACCATACCGGTTTAGTTAGCTTATTGTTTTAATATTAATTTAATTATTTGAATTATGACTAAAAAATATAATGGAACAAATATGTTACCCCCCCCCCCTCTCCTTCCACCACTATCCCACCACCACCACT
>JAPOQT010000118.1 GCA_026710525.1 Pseudomonadota bacterium | reverse complement strand
TTTTACTTTGGGGTGGCGGCGGTCAAATGGGCCATGAGCTTAAACAACAACTGTCATCTAATCCACTATTTCACCACTTTTCTCTGATCGGTGAAGTCAATTCAAAAACACCAGAGTCACAAGCTCACAATCTGCTTCATCAAGGAGATTTTCTGATTGATTTTTCTCATGCTAGTGCCACGGCAAAACTGCTTAACCATCTTGATCAGCTGACTAGCTCATCTCTCAAGTATATGCTGATTGGCACCACAGGACTCCTCGAGACCACCGTGCAAAAAGCACAAGAGGTTAGCGTCAAGCATGGTGTAACAACCCTCATAGCACCAAATACTTCTTTAGGTATTATGGTCCTTTACCAAACCATTAAGTCATGGATGCCACTTGTCGGTAGTAAAAATTTTGACGTTGAACTCGTGGAGTATCATCATAATCGTAAACATGATGCACCAAGCGGTACAGCAAAGCTCCTTTTATCAGCAGTCACCTCTCATCCTCACCATAATAAAGGTACCGGACATCATCCAGCACAATCAAAGAGAGAAAAGGGTTTTGTAGGCGCTCATGCCGTCCGAGGAGGCGGCGTGTTTGGTGAACATCAATTACATTTTCTATCAGAAGATGAATCCCTCACCATTAAGCATTCAGCCCTATCTCGCTCACTGTTTGCCAAAGGTGCTTTAGTCATGGCTGATAAACTCACAAACCTATCCCAAGGATTCTATCAATACCAAGATCTTAGCCCCGACTTTTTGCATTAAAACCAATGGAGATCAATGAATCACGATCAAATATATAAAAATTGTTGAGAATTCATTTTTTATTCCGATAAAGGAAAAATGTGTCTGTATCACTGTTGTGACTTAGTTATTTTTCTTGCTGGTCGCTATTTTCAGGACGAACAACATATGGTGCTCATCTCTCTCAACGATAAGACGTACGCATCCTTACTAGAAAAAGAGCTCTTGGCACTGCATGGCTCTGTAACACGTATCGAGAGCGATCAAGAAAACTCTTTAATTCAAAGTTTGAACCAAAAATTTACGGCCATTGTTGTTGATGAGTCTTCTGCTCATATAAATCAAGAGCTCTGGCACAAACTACTAAAACAGTGGGGAGCATCGTCGAAATTATATCTTTATCCTGCTGGCCAAAAACTCACAACATTGAAATGTGTTGAACAAAAAAACCCATTAGCTCAGCAAACCGGTTTATCAGAGCCGGTGACTTTCAGTGACGCTCCCACTGATTTTTTTGGTTATGTATTTCATTTATCGCCTTTAAATCTCGCACAGCATCTCGCGAAAGAGTTTTCGACCAGTCTTTCCTGGTTCTGGCAAAGTAAAATTTCGGTCCTCGTCTTGCATCATCTGGAAGAGGTCCTAAAGCAGAATAAACTACTCTATTTGTTTTATATTGATGGTGATCAATACCGCAGTATTTATACGGAATATGGTATGCATATTCATGCCAAGTGTCATTTACTGTTTGAAAAATCTCTCCTAAAAGCTTTAACCCGTTTACGATTACCAGGTTACCAAGTTCTCACATTTAAAGCGTCATTGGATTGTAATTGTTTCTATGCTTTTCTCGTGCCTGATAACGACACAGTTAAACCACTAGCTAAGCCATCAGACACTTGCTACTCCATATACTCTATTATGCAACAACATCTCCACAAAGATTTTTCTAGGTTACATGTTTTTAAAGAGCTGTTTGATTTCAGCAAGAAAAACACATCGTTTTCTGTGGGATACGCTCCTTTACTTTATAATCCTTGTATTAATTTAAATGAACAACTGAACTTGGTTACCAAAATGGCCAAGAAAAATTCCCAATGGATGAGACACAGAGCCCACGCTTTTGAAAAGGATATGTTGGTTAATCTCGCCGTACGTCATGATCTACTCTATCCAAGATTTCAAGCCATTTTCAAAATATCTGATTTTAAGGAAGCAGATCATAAGGCCGTGGAAGAACAGAATTATGAACATCTCTTAAGTAAGCTCTATGGTTTTGAATCTCTGATGGGAATCAATACGGAACAGGTGAAGAAGATTCTGATTAAACCGAGTCATATCGATCCACACTCACTCAATCCCACTAATCTTTTTGCCCTGGCAAAAAAGAATAACCTGTCGTTAGAACTCGATCAGAAATGTATTAACTTAGCCACCAAAGGTGGCCAAATACTCCCCGGGCATTTACTCATCAATATTTTACCTAGAAATTTTTATTACATCGAAAAGCTATCTGACAATCTACCGAAGAATTTAAAAATTATCTTTGAAATCCCTGAAGATAAAATTATCAAAAATACTGATTTACTGCTAAAAATGAGAGAAAAACTCGGTGATTTTAACTGCACTATTGCTACCGATGATGTGGGACGAGGGTTTTCTAACTTCCAACGTTTGCTCACTATCAAGCCAGATCTGATTAAACTCGATCGTTCTCTTATTAGTGGTGCTGATAAAGACCGGCAAAAGGAGTGTGTCATTAAGTTATTTAGTGAATTTGCTCACGGTTTTTCACACGCTATTCTTGCCGAAGGTGTTGAGACGAGAGCAGAGTTTGAGCTGTGTCAAAAAATGGGAATACACTATATTCAAGGGTTTTACCTCCACAAACCAGCTAAGCTTGAAATCATCGCCTCTCAGTTTAATCTTGATACCTCGCAATTAAATGAAGAAAAAAACGATAGAGTCAGAGAAAAAAAAACTCATGACCATCAGCTATCTTGGCAGCACAAGACGAATAAATCACAGCTTAAGAAAGCGACTTAGACCCCAAGCTGTCATCTGTCGTGTGATGATGTATTCTTAACTTAAATTCCTACCCATGAACCCAGCTTTATATTTAATATCTTGGTGCTCAAGACAGCCACCATCAAAACCTCTCCTACCTTTAACATTTCAGAATTAATGTCAACTCAAATCGACGTTTATATTTTGAGTAGTCATCAGAACAGAAAGTCATTTTCACTAAGATTTCACGGCCTGATTTTTCTCAAGAATATCGTAGCAACATCTATGATTTCGTGGATGATATAACAAGGGCTTTGAGGATATCTATCAAAAGTTAAGTTTCTCAAAACCCTTGACAAAAGGAAGGTAAATCTCAACGAAATACTTAAGTATATCGTGCTAATGGGTGCTCAGGAATAACCTAAGCACCCATACGTAAATCACATCTTAAAAGAACTACGAACGATAAAGACGAACTGTCATCAGCCACAACCACCGTCTACCACATCACCAGGGTCACAAGTAGCTTTAGTAGTTGAAGCTGCTGGTGCATCCTTATTGCTAATAAAACCAGAAGAATCAAGACACCATGTGTCTACAGGATTTGTGGAACAGCCAGCTAATTTATTCCTCTTAGCGATTGCTACCACTTTAAATGTGGTAGCATTGGTCATAGTTTTAGATTGCGTTGCTGGGGCAACACCACCTACACTTGTTTGCGTACCGGTGTTATTAGGGTCACCAGCACCTTTACCATAAAAATACTTCACACTCGGAGATATTTTTATCGCAAGCTTAGCTACTAAAGTAATCTTTCCACTAATATCCCCATCTTGACATGTAGCTGCATTAGCAGCACCAGCATCCTCTGCATAACAATCATGCTGAGAATAATAGAGCTCTTGGGCAGTAAAGATTCTCGACAGAG
>JAPOQT010000117.1 GCA_026710525.1 Pseudomonadota bacterium | reverse complement strand
CCTTCCTTCACTTTGGCGATCACCCCCTTCGCATCGCCCACCGTAATGTCAATATCATCGAGAATATCTGACACTTTGCTCACTGTTGTGCCGATTCTTTCTGACGAAAACTCTTCGGTGATTAACTGAAAATTTTCCGAAATAACAACGCTATGCTCCATCACTTCTTTCATCTGAGTTTTCATAGTTGAAATCAGCTCTTTCGCATCTTGGGTCACCGTGTGGGCGTCCGATAAAATACTCTTCAGATCTTGGGTGACCTTATTGTCACCAAGAATCTCTGAAATACTGCCGGTAATTTCTTTCACATCACGGGCTATCATGCCCACGACTTCGATCATCTCTGACACATCCACCGAATCAGTTTTCATAGGAATAATACCGTTTTCTGGAATCAGAACCTGACTATCAGGGGCACGAATAATCTCCAAATATGTTTCACCAATAAGACCTCGCGAACGAAACACAATACCAGAACCCTCAGGAATACGTAGATTCGCCGAGATGGCAAATGAAATTTCCGTCTTGTCACCCACGAGCTGGACCTTAACCACCTGTCCCACGGTCACACCATTGGTTCTCACGGTGGTTAAATTCACAATACCCTGAGCATTATCGGTGAGTGTGCGATACATCACCTTCTGTGATTTATCAAAAAACTGAGCATTAATGAGGTAGAGGACATAGATGAACACCACAATGGAGACAATACTAAATATCCCTACTTTAAGCTCTAATAATCGATTATTCATAAAACCCTAGGAGTAAAAAGAGTTAGTAGTTAATAAGGAACTCATCGTGACTCCACTCCAACCATTGGCAATATCTGTAGAAACACCCTACTGTTTAAGGGGCAGAAAATTCCTTTGCTCTCTACTCAACTATTTCTCAATGGCTGCAACCAAGATATACCTTCGGTCTTAAGGATTAAAACCAATGACCACCTAGAAATTGTTTAATATAAGTGTCGGTACTATTTTGAAATTCATCGGGAGCTCCTTGAAAATAAGTTGAGCCATTTTTTAACATAATAATATGGTCACCATACCTCATGGCAGCATGAATGTCATGACTCACAACCACCGCAGTTAAGTTAGGATCTTTTTCCTTTGTTTGAATAATGAGTTCATCAATTTTTTTAGCATAAATAGGATCAAGTCCTGTGGTTGGTTCATCGTAGAATAAAATCGCCGGTTTGGTGATCAATGCCCGACCAAGGGCGACCCGATGCCTTTCACCCACCGATAAATCCTGGGGCATCGAATCCATAGTGCCTTTGAGACCAATGATTTCAAGAATATTCTCTGCCTCTGCTCGCAACCACCGAGCATCTGTTTTCCACAGACGTTGACTATGCTCTTTTTTCGGAAAAACAATATTATCAAACACACTCAAAGAGTCAAAAAGGGCTGAGTGCTGAAATAAGACACCCACTGATTTGCGGAACTTGGTTAGCTCTTTTGATGAAAACTGTAAAAAATCATCACCTTCAAAAAGAATCTCACCACTATCAGGACGCAGAAGACCCACCATCATCCTCAAGGAAACACTTTTCCCTTCACCTGAACGACCAATAATATAGCTGAGCTCACCTTTAGCAATACGAAAAGATAAATCTTTGAGTACAGACAAATTCTGAAAGGACTTCGATACATTTTTAAACTGAAATGCGATCATAGAATGATGGTTTCAATAAATGTTATCAATGAGTCAAGGATCATTATCATAATAAATGTGGTGGCAACAGACAGCACAGTTGCCTGACCAATACCATGGTTCCCTGTTTTGGCTCGAAGACCAAAATAACATGACAAAGTACCCACTGTCCAGCCAACAACCAGAGACTTACCGAGCATTAAACTAATGTCATCCCAGTTAACTTTGAGAATAGCGTACTCTAAAAAAAGACCAGCATCGACAAAAAAGACAAATGTCGACACAGTGAAAGCACCAATACTACCAAAAAGGAAAAAAAACACGGTTAAACAAGGAACCGTAAATAGACAAGCAAATACCCTTGGTATCACCAGATAGGAAATGGGATGCACACCCATCACCTTGAGGGCATCAATTTGTTCTTTTGATTTCATAGAGACAATTTCAGCCGTCATTGATGACCCAATTCTCCCGGCTACTAAAAACCCAGTGATAATGGGAGCCAAAGCATTAGCTAATGCGTCACAGGTAATAGCACCAATTAAGGACTGGGCATCAAAAATACTAATGACCTCTCCCACCTGCAAAGAGAATACGGCGCCAGTAAAGTAAGCAGCCACTGAGATAATCATCATCGATTGATAACCAACAAACTCCATTTGCTGGATCGTCTCGTAAACACGTAAAGGCTTATGGAGAGCATGATAAAAAATCTCAGATGAATACACAATAAAACCACCAATATGTGACACTAAGCTGTGACATCGCAAGTAACAGCTGTTTGCCAATTTAGTGACAGATCTCACCAGTGATAATGATGGGGTGGCAGTGCTCGGCATCACTTCATGATCCTTGACTTGATTATAATGGGCTCCAGTTCGGATGTGTTGTCATCAACTTTTTCCATAACAGGTAACCATCAGCATAGGGTATCATAAGTTTGGCTAGATCACAGCGAGCCACTAACACAAAGCTTGCTGTGAGAGTGACTCAGGTGTCGGGTGAACCTGTTAACAACCATTCTGATGTGAAAATAAGGGTTAAGAATATTCTGATCATCTAACCATCAATAAAATCATGGTTTTTGTTTAGGGCAATTCAACCTGTTAAGATCAGGGCAATTATGCCGAAATCTGAGAAAGTGATCTCGGGTTTATTCAAAAATTATGACACTGCTAAATCTTATGTTTTTAACTAAAAAAAAAACCATGATTAAACGAGTCGCATTTGCCAGCATACTCTGTTTATTAGGAGTATTACTCATCGGCGGTGGTTTCTTACTTGTGCAAGCTGTCACATGGTACCAAATGCAGCCTTGGGATAAGCAAATCGAGGAAATTATTCAATATAAAAAACCGAAAAGCACCAAATTTTATGACTCAAAAGGCCAACTTCTCACTGAGTCATTTCGGGCTTATCATCATTTCATGACTATTGATGATATCCCAAAAACCTTAATTCATGCTGTGTTGGCTATTGAAGATCAAAACTTTTATCAACATCATGGCATTGATTTACAAGGCATTATACGAGCAGCATGGCACAACTTAAAATCCAGACAACTGTCACAAGGTGGTTCTACCATTACTCAGCAACTCGTTAGACACCACGTTTTAACCCGTGACAAAAAAATTATACGAAAAATCAAAGAAATTATTCTCGCCATTAAGCTCGAAAAAAAACTGACTAAACAACAGATTCTTGAAATGTATCTAAATCATATTTTTTTAGGACAAAATTCATATGGTGTTGCTAGTGCAGCACTGCGCTTTTTCTCGAGGTCAGTGAAGATGCTCCAACTCCATGAGCATGCCTTGATTGCCGGACTATTTCAAGCACCGTCACGCTACAATCCTTTCAAACATAAAAGTCTTGCCCGCAAAAGACAGATAGCTGTACTCAAAGCCATGGTTAATCAAGGAAAGATCTCCCAACAAACTTACCAAAAGTATCGTAAAAAACCACTTCGCTACCAACAACATATCAGTGGTTACACCAAAGAGCCTCATTATATGTACTATATTGATTACGCTAGTCGTGAAGCCGGTAAGATTCTTGGCGTATCGGACCTGAAGGATAAGGGATACAAGATTTACACGTATCTCGATCAGGATGTGTCTCGTCTATTACATGAATCAATTATGAATATGACCCCGAAATTTGCCAAAATCGAAAAACTTAATGGTCTGAATAATGAAGAGATTCAAGCGGCTGCCTCAGTGGTTAGCTTAGCTAAAGGATCTATTGTGGCCATGATTGGTGGCCGTGATTACACTAAGAGTAATTTTAATCGTAGTTACCAGGCACGTCGAGCACCTGGTAGTGTGTTTAAGCCAGTGATTTATTCTTATGCCCTCACTCAAGGATATAAATGGTCCGACGTCTTCTATTTAGCCCCTATTACCCTCGCAGACACCTATCGTCCTCGATCATCACAGCGCGAGTATATCAGCGAAACCACCCTGCTGCGCGCATTTACTTCATCCATTAATGTCACCACAATTGAGGTGGGTAAAAAACTCGGTTTACATCGAGTCATTGATCACGCTCAGAAGTTAGGTGTTCGTTCTCATATTAAAGAAGAGTATGGCTCACTAATCGGCCAAAGTGAGGTGTCGCAACTCGATATGATTCGACTTTATTCGACATTTGCTAACCAAGGCAAACGTATTGAGCCCGTAGTGATTTCCCATATCCTTGATGCTGATGGCGAGGAAATATATCGAGCGCCGCCATTAGAAGAGCGAGTCGAAAAAGTATTGCCAGTGGAAATTAATTTTTTAATGGTCAAGGCTATGAGCTCAGTTTTAAAGTATGGGACAGCTCGCGCTTCAGCCCACCTTGCTAGTATCGCTGCTGGCAAAACCGGAACCTCGAATGATGCTATCGATAATTGGTTTTGTGGCTTTACTTCAGATTATTTATCTGTGGTTTGGGTGGGGCCAGAGTCCCATAGAGCTCTCCTAAGTGGTCGTGGTGCTGGAGCAACACTAGCTCTTCCTATTTGGCAAAGGACCATGGAATCTCTCTCTCAGGTAGCTGGCACCACGAATTTTTCTGTGCCTGAAGGAGTTAAGCGCTTCACCATTGATGCCCGATATGGTCACGCTGCCACGAACGGTTATGAAGCTTGGTTCTTAAGTCATCATCAACCACCATCACGACCGTCGTTTCTAAAATTATTAAATTCTCCTGGCAAACTATTACGTGGATTTGGCCATTATCAGTGAAATATTATTTTTTAAAAAAAACTGTCTGCCTATGTGGCATACTGTATTTAGCACTTTACGGAGTGGTGGGAACTGCCCAGGCTAGATCAGCCAAACATGAGGCTGTGTTAGAAGACAAAATCCAAACATCTTGTGAGCAGGTAAAACAAAGCCTTGCTAAAACAGTGCGTTATTTAAGTCGTTACACGGACAAGGCAAAGTCAGCCCATGAAAAGCGTTGGGCTAAATTAGCGACAGCGAAAGTCAATTGTCGACACAAAAAAAAAGCGGCACTATATTTAAAACTAGCTGCTCAAGTGAGGGCAAGCCACCATGAGAAAATCGGGGTGCTAGTACCTGAATATCTCTATAATCAATCCCTCAGAGCATCATTTGTTCAAGGAGTTAAGAACGCCTGTCATGAAGCATCTCTATGCACGCCATCAGAGCATTTAGTGATTCGTTATCTCACGGATCCTCAACCAAAAAAACTTATCCGGCACATTACGGAACTCCTATATAACAAGGGGGTGTCGGTGATTATTGGTGGTTTTGATGAAGGATCTCATCGTTATTTAAACCAGATTTCAAAGGTGTTTGCGGTCCCAGTGTTTTTAATGACACCGAGAGAAAATATCTCAAAACTCCCGCCATACTCATTTGTGTTTTCACCTTCAGAAAAATTTCTCCTCGAAGGACTCGTTAGTTTTTGGAGTCAAAAAAATGTGAAGAGAATCGCGTTACTTGAGCCAAAGCATTCTGATGGTAGTATTGAGAAATATCTGTTAGAAATCACCGAGTCACAACCGATGACTTTAGCAAAAACGATTCATTACCACCCAAATTATCAATCCATGTTAACCACCAGCAAAGAAATACTGCAGCTATTACCTCACCAACGTCAAGATGAGTGGCAACAGCTTCTTGAGAACCACAAGCTAGCAACAGAGCAGGAGGATTTAAATACAGAGGAACAGCAGCTCACTGAAGAAGAGTTATTTTTAGAACCAAAATTTGATTACGATGTCCTATTAATAGCTGATAACGCCAGGATTGTGAGACACTTTGTGAAACTGTTTCGCTACCTTCGACTCACGAAGCCCATTCCACTAGCTGGCACCCATTTATGGCGAGCACAAGAGATTATTAAACCTTGGGACCCCCTGTTAGAAGGTGCTTATTTTGTTGATTTTATTGGGGAATACTCCCAGCTATTGAAAGCGATGGATCTCACTGAACGGGAAGGTTACCATGAGGATATGTCGAAATATTTAGTGGACCCTTCCATGATGGCAAACATGGATTTTCAACTACTTGGCTATCGAGCAACACACATGGCCCTTAAGGTTGCTTTTTTACCAGGGGCTAGTCGTCATCATATGGGAAAAATCATTCGTCAAAGAATGTCAGCTGACTCAACAAATCGTCCCCATGAAATACGCTGGCCTACCCATCTATTTCAGCTCTCTAAAGGACATCTACGAGAAGTGGCTACCACTCGAAGCAAATCCCATGAATGAATGGGTGGGCTCTTGTTTTACCTTTACCTGTATAAGAAATTTACCTATTTCGAGTGATAGTGATAGCTAAAAATTTGAGAAATAGATAAATATTGACGATATGTCGTCACGAGGTGTGTTTTATGGCACACATTGATCGAACTGCTTTACTGTTAATAAGGTTTATTATGATGCTTTACAAATGTTTGCGTGGCCACTTCTTGTTTCCTATTTTCATCATGCTGTTGATCACCGTCCTCGGATGTAATAAGAACGTCTCGGGCATTAGTACTGGCCCGGAAGAAGAGAAGCCTATCGCTTATGATAACGGCACTTTAGTCATTAAAACATCGGGGGCTGATGGGGTGAATTGGGGAACTGGTGGTGTTAATATGACACTCATGTCTTATTTTTCCCAATATCAAGTCAATATCAATAAGCATAGCGAGGGTAAGATTATGATCAAAGGTTATGATCAAAAAAACTCCCTAGCTTATGGCCAACAATTTGCTAGTAACTTAGCCAGAGTTCCTGATGCTGACAAGGGCCAGGCACGCATTATTTTCATGCTTTCTGAGACACAATTTTGGCCTGTGGATGGAGGTTCTTTTAAGTATTTCCTCGATGGCTATCTTGGCCAAGCCGATGATATTCTCAAATCAGAATATTCGGGGTACGCCTCTATTGTATCTGACAAAGCCAGCTTTGACAGTAGCCTACTAGCATTTTTAAGTACCTTACCTAAAAAGTGACGTTACGTAGCCAGTCTGACTGGGAAAATATGGTCATAATCATAGTTATCAAAGGGCTCAGAAATGTCTCTATGATGGCTAATGTAAATCAGCATTAGCCACTTTTAAAACAAAGTGCTACTTTAAAAAATAGTTCACCATATATCTTATTTGTGTATGGTCACTGTTCTCATAGCTACTTAAAAAGAGGGACAGCTAGATCTATCTGGATGACATCAAAATTTCCAGGTTTATGAAAGTTAACATCATGGAGCTCACCTACGCTGATCAATGCCAAGTAAAACAGGTAACACGTTCAAGGGTATGAGTACTGGCCAAGGATCAGTTCAGAGTTTCTCGCTATTTGCTTTCAGAGCTTATCATTTCCTCGATGATTTGGGTAAGGGCACCCTTCTCCTTACCTGTTCATCATAAATCCTAGCTGAATAACTCAGCATCCTATCTAACACATGAGGATCAATGTGTGATCAAGATCTATAATGAATACTCCTGACTTCACCACCTTTGACTGTATGCACCATGAAGAGAGGATCTAAATACATGGTTTTTGCCGACTCGCCACACTCATCGCCATGCGTTCAGGGACATTATGAAAATCAAGAAAATATGGGTTTGACATGATTTTCCCGCGAATTTTATTCAGCCTTACTTGACTCACTTTTCTGCCACGCTGCACATGACCACTTTTCCTATATTAATGGTGACATCAAACGTGTTAGTGACAACCTGATGTTACATTAACTCAAGTGTGATAGCACCTGACCACATCTGAGAAAATCCGCTTGAGAAATAACGAAGGTCTTTATTTATATCGATGATCATTTTTTGATGATAATTTTCTTTAAAAAAATCTCAGTTAGAAAGAGTGAATATTCTGATAGTGAAGAAGAAAAGCTTTCAGAACTATTCATAAACGAAGGTCATAAGTCATCATCAGACTTTGATATGGCAAGGATAGAAATAATTCTGGTTAGTCTTTGGGACCACAATGCTAATAAACGACGCTATTTCGAAAATACGGCTTGAGAATAACACAACAAAAACTTATGATAGCAACGTGCTTAATAGTACGTCTGGCTGACTCACAAAATCCTGGGAGGAGTGAGAGTGGTCCAAGCAAAAAACATTCTGCTATCACTTTTGCTTATCTTGTCACTGACAAGTGACTTTTGGCTCATAGAGGCATCATTAGCAACGCCTACGAACAACTCATTAAGTCAAGCCACAGATCAAATATTAGCCGATATCTTAGAACAAGAAATACTCGTAAATTCATCCCAGGAGTTAGCTTGGATATCTGGGCTGAGCGGCTTAACAGGTTACCGTCGTCTTAGTGTGACAGCCTACTTAGCTAATATCCCTCGTAGCTTTTGGCTGCCAGTGATCGGCGCTGTTATGGTTTGGCTGTACCATAAGTCACTAGCAGAACAACTGCCTCTGAATACCGACATCAACCTACTCGAAGCTATCCTCAAAATAATATCTGAGGAAGAGTCAGGGAGTGAATATGATGAACGACTGAGTGAAGCTCTTTTATCTGAAAATATGACAAGCCATCCATTACCACCAGGGGATCATATGCTACCGATTCCCCTCCCTAATAAGCGTTCATACCATTTGCATGATCTGTTAGACCGAGATGATCTGTTCCGAGCCTGGTATGATGAACTCTCCACACACTTAACCGAGAGAGAACTCCTTTATCAGTACCGTCTTGTGCTTCGTTATTTAACTAAAAGTCACAGACAAACACTCCCAGCAATATCTGTGCACCAAAACCATGTTGAACTCATTTCAACCCTTGCTCAACTCGATGTTGTTGCCCAAGAACTGCTTCTTGAAGAGTTACGATTAACCCCTAACCAGATATTCCCAGCACCCGAACAATCTTCTGGCTTTCACCATGAACTAAAAAGTCACACCGATTTTATTGATAACTATCTCCTTATTTCCTCGCGACTCATCGAGCATAGTCATCTGGAGCACTCTTATTTTATCACTGAGTTACTGAAAATTCTGAGAATTGCTTTCGCCCGCGACAACGTGATGGGCGGAAAGCAAATCGCTCGTGACCTCATCATCGATTTGCTCGCGGCAGAAAAAAAACTCTTAATCACTAGTCCTCAAGTCAATCCTTATTTTCCTGTGATCATTCTCAAACCACATCAAGCATCTCTTTACCTGCAAGATTTACGAATTGCTCTAGATAATTTAGATAAAAAATTACAAGATTACTCAATCGCCCGTGGCGCAATCACGCCATATCTCACATATCATTTACTGCCAAAACTCAAGGCCCTCGAAAAATTCCTGCAATCAGATGAAGGGCGCGCAGCTCTTGGCTCTGGTATTGTGCTGGATAGTAATAAAAGTCATTCTATGACTACTGAGATATTTCGCGAACTTATGGCTAAACTGATGAACTACCAAAAAAACCTTGAACACCATGCTCAGCCATAACAACCTCACCTCCTATTGTCCTATGGCTCTTCTGCTACTCACAAGGCGCCTAACTTTGACATTTCAAGTTTAGAACAAAACGTAACATATTGAAACAATAGAACTTTTTTTGCGCACTCTTCTTAAAAACACACACTACAAGTCGATTATTTTTGAGTAAAAATAATTATATTTTGTAAGGTCTCTTTGAGTATTTTACGCCTAAGGTTTTATAGATTTTTTCTGCCTCTTTCGGAAGTT
>JAPOQT010000116.1 GCA_026710525.1 Pseudomonadota bacterium | reverse complement strand
GTTTTGTCTACCACGGTTAAATTTTATAGAGGGTGTTGATCATGGCTCAAAGAATGATGATTTTATTGCTCCTGATGATGTGTGTTAGCTGTAAATCAACAACTCTTGACCCCCAAAGAGATACCTTACTCCATCAGAATCAAGATGCTGACGATAAATACAAATTTAAGTATATTCGTTTTGCCCTCATTCCTAAAACAAAACTCTATGGGATCGTGATGTGTGTGCCTCTCAGTCACTCAGAAGATAATTGTATTAACCCTTTTATTAGCTCAAATAAAAAGTATCACATTGGCTTTGCTTTAACCAAAATATCAGCCAGCCCGTATCCTAATGTTAAGAACGCATGGTTTGGCTTGCTCTCTGGTCATCAAGCGAGAACATTGCCTATCTCAACACCACAGCTGATGGTGATTAATGATGAATTTTTAAGAAAAGCAATCTTTGATCAAAGCACCTTTGAGGATGTTCTACCGCCACTACTTGGTGCTGTGGTATCTAGGTCAAAAGGCAATAAGAAAAATCATCTACTAGGCAATTATCAAACTGTGGAATCCGTGTATTTTGCTCTTAATCCAGTAGCTTACAATAGCCATAGTCTTGAGATGATCACACCGCTACCGAAATCAACATTGAGTGAACATGATCGTGTTATCATTGGCAAAGAAATATCTGTGATCACTAATAATTCCATATTAGTTCTTGGTCGGGACCAGATCATGAGGACAGCTGTCCACAACGAGACTAATAAGTCGGAATACCAGCGAAGCCCGATGGGAGAGATATCTGCTTTGTACGACTTCTTTTCTGATATTCAAGAAAAAAAATCGCCTTTATATACATTTAATGGTTTTGATCTTGACTTCGTTTTGGGGCTTTAGTATCGAGGTAGTTAATTGTTAAATTCATCACTAATCCTTGTTAATTTTACTTATTGAACGCTAACCTATGAAACACCGATTTTTCCTATTGTTCATTATCTCAAGTTTATTTACTGTGTCGGTGAGCTGTAGACTCATCACAGAACATATGTTTGTTGCTGAGCCCAAAGGGAGAGAAAGCACCTATTTTGACACGACAAGAAAACGACGTAATCTCGATACTTGCTCGACACGTTCAGCTGGAGGCGGTTTAACTGAAGCAGAACAGCATCTTAATTGCCAACTGTATGGCGGTGGTTTAGATTCTTGTGATAAAAAGTACCAATGTCACATATCTTTCGATTCAGCCTCCGAATGTGTTAAACAAGCCAGAAAGCTTAATGACATCAAATCGATGCTGGGGGCATCAACGTTTTCTGACGAGATTATTAACAAGTTTTGTGGTGATGATGATGACTTTTTTTAGGGTAATTTTGCCTGCTGATCTCTAGTATATCAGTTGTGATCTATTTTTTCTGCCAGCTCCTCGTGTCTACTCTCAAGGACTCACGGTAATAGCATATTTTGTGAGACCTTATTTTTTCATTTAAGTTAAATTTGAATTATTAACCAATGCTTATCACGGATAGATCTTTCTGTGGGATCTTAAGTTAAAAATCAAGAACATCACAAGTGTGCATCAACAACTTACCTTGGGCGTAATACAAGGCTAGAACGAAAGACTAGAAAGCTATTTAAGAATTTCGTCGAAACTAATAGATAAATGATTTCTGCTATTTTTAGGGACAACAAATCTGCTGACTATATAACTCTCGCTCATGTCACTGAGCCGTGCTATCAGCAAGCTTCGTGACCTCTTCTGATGTGAGTCCTGTCGAGAGAGCAATGATTTTCACATCAAGGCCATTCGAGAGCATACGCCTAGCCACAGCTTCTCTTTCTGCTTGCTTACCTTTTTGCACACCCTTCTTCTCAGCTTCAGCTAAAGCGAGTTCCTCTTGTTCTTTTTGTCTCTCAACAGCTAGCCAGAAATCCTCTTCTGTTAGAGTAGTATTGAGTTGACTTAATTTAAAAGCTACTTCTGCCATACATCCTCCTACTAATATTATCTCTTCTAACATCTCTTCGGTTAATACCGACCACCTCTTAGCAATATACATAAAAGCTTCAAAAAGACAACCAGTCCTATTCACGCCATCGGTGTCCTTGTTAAACTTATTAACCTCAAGAAATACATGTTGAACCATGTTCTTGAGTTTGTGTGCTCTTTCCAATAATTCATCACCGCAGGTAAAGTGAAGATACTGCTCTGGCTTACCTCTAAACCTAACCATATTCTGACATACTAAAGTGACCGTATACACTTTACGCAACAATGAAGAAGATCCACCCCTTATGATCTGATCTCGTAGCAATGCACTCAGATAAAGAGCAAGCCGGGACATTAGCCCTACTCCCAATCGTTTTTGTACCTCGACATTCACTATGATATTACGCTCTTTCTTACCAGGTTCCTTGTATTTCACAAATAATCTGCTATCAAGAACCGGTTTCTTTAATAACCCCTTACCAAAACTCTTTATGATGGATTCATCCATCTCATTACGCATTTGAGTACACTTATATCCGACACTTCGGCGAAAGAAGCAACGCTCTCCTAATCAGGGCTTCAATAAACCATGATGACAATAATAAATGTTTGATAATGCTATCGCT
>JAPOQT010000115.1 GCA_026710525.1 Pseudomonadota bacterium | reverse complement strand
TCCTTTCTCCTTATTAAAAGGATTAAAAAAATAAAATATGACATCTTAAAAGTGACAAGCGGTAAAAAAATCCGCATAGCTCAAACAAATGTGTAGTATTTTTATAACAACACAGAAGATATGTCAACAGATATTTTCAAAAAAAGGAATGTTAGTGTCACCCACTTGATCTATAGAGAATCAACTGTCATATAGCTATGCATATTCTCACCATCTTCATATCAAAAAAATCCTGTTATTCTAATGAAAGAAAGAACTTTTTTCATTACCCATTCCCTTTGACCTCAAAGGATAACGTTTTGACACGTTTACTGAGTATATATTTATGCTTGTTGCTGTGTTTAGCAGCACTAGGATGGTTTGGCTTTCGTTTTATACTTGGTGCCTATGAGTACTATACTGCCGAGTTAGCACAATTGAATCATCAGGTGGCAGGACTGTCCGTTGATAACATTCATACTAATACCGTCATACACACGACACATGGTGATCTCATGGCTTATCTTGGCGGGCCTCGTCGCTATTTTACCCCCCTTGATCACTTAAAGGAACAAACCATCCAAGCGTTTCTAGTCACCGAAGACGTCGACTTTTATCACCACTCAGGATTCAGCTTTAAAGGCACCCTGAGGGCAATGCTCGTTAACCTAAAGCGCCAAGCCTTTGTCCAAGGCGGCTCCACCATTACTCAACAAACAGTGCGATCATTTTTTCTGACTCGAAAAAAGCTTATTTCGAGAAAATTCAGAGAAATTATTATGGCCATCATCTTAGAAAAGAAACTCACCAAAGATCAAATTCTTGAAATCTATCTCAATCAAATGTATTTCGGTTCAGGAGCTTATGGCATCGGAGCTGCTGCTGAAGTTTTTTTCCAAAAAAAACCTGAAGCATTAACCCTCGCTGAATCTGCCTATTTAGCCGGGCTACTCAAAGCGCCCTCAAAACTTGCTCGATCCCACAGACTAGCCTATAAACGCGGAGCTTGGGTCCTTAAGCAAATGCGCCATAAAAAAATGATTTCTCATGAACAGTACCGTCATGCTATGGTCACAACCATAAAACGCAAAAAACCTAAATCTCGCCTGAAAAAAGCACCTTATTTTGTGGACGCTTTAAATTTCGAGTTAGCTCGCTACTTTGATAAAAAAACTCGCCATTCCGGATTACATATCTCAACAACCTTTAATCACCATAAACAACAAGCACTACAAGAAGTCATGAAACGTCAGTGGTTTTATCTCCTCAAAAAGTCAAGCAACAAAAGGGCTTTTCGGGCTGAAGTTCAAATTGCTGGTGTTGTGTATGACGTCCATAATCATCACATTCTTGGGATAAAAGGTGGGAAAAATTACCAAGAGAGTCAGTTTAATCGTGCCCTGTATACTACCAGACCGATGAACGATGTGGTGATCCCCTTCCTCAGTCTTTTACTGATCGGCAAAGGAGTCGAACTCAGCAAAATTATTGATCAAGGTTCTGGTATCACCCTCAGCCAGGCCACCAAAGAAAAAAACCTTCCTGTTTTGGCAGAAAAACTAAAAGAGTTTGGCACTCGTTCCCTCCATAACTTATTACAAAACCTCGGACACACACCCGAAAAAATAGGATTAGATCTTCTGTTAGGCGCTGAAAAAGTCACACCTTTAACCGTGGCAAAAATGTATAGTTATCTCATCACCATGACCCCACCACCAAAAAGAAGTGTCTTTTTTAAACAAGCAACCCCACCACCATTTCATAAAAAAAGTGTTCGCCAAGATAACCCTTTACTGATTAAATTCCAACCATTCGACACATCTTTACCATTTAAAAATAACAAGAGTTATGGGTCTCACCCTGATGATGGCATAAATCTTATTAAAAAACTCTTTCAATCATCCGATTGTACAGTGAGTTTTAGCTCAATCACTGATTCCAGTGATGATTACTGGTCTATTTATCTATCAAAGAATACGGTAACTGTTATTTGGCTAGGATCTGAAAGAGGTAGGATAAAATTACCAGAGCTAGATACTGAGCAACAAAGAATTTATGAGAATCTTGGCCACACCTTAACAGAGTCTTTGTGTTCAGAAACATATCAAAAAAACCAATCATCGACTTAACCGCCTGTCGCGGTGAATGATTATGGTCTCCAGACAAAGTACAGGTTATCACTATGATATCTCAATTTCGTTATCGCCATCAGATGAGTCAAATCCCACAAATCAGTCAATTATTCTTTTGTTATTTGGTGGTGGCCATCGTCACTAGCTGTGGAGATTTTGATGATGATCAGCCATCCCAGAACTTACCCCTCATCGTCCATCCAACAGAAAAAGAGATTAGCCAAGGTCAAGTAGTTGACCATGAATACTTGGTTGCTTTTAAAAATCACGACCAAAACCACCACTTGTGGTCTCAGGACCTTGATTTTAATCACTATAAATGGCTAACAAACCAGGACTACTATCATCAGTTTATCGAAGGTGGTATCGTGAGTGATATTGATTTTATCTCAAGGATTCCATTAAGTCGCCACGATCCTTTTAGTCACCATGACCTTCTCGGCTGGTTTTCTGAAGTCACATCTGCCGAGAGCAACACAACCCAATATGCTCATATTAGTCTCGTCAAATTTTCAGGACGCGAGCAAGCTACTCATGTCTTACAAGATTTATTGAACTCAGGTAAAATCTGGTTTGCTGAACCTAATCATCTGGCAGAATTAACCAACGTCACTAACCTAAGGAACATCCTCGGTTCATACCAAGAGGCAGGTGAGAACTTCTATTACATTAAAAAAACCAAAATTGACCTAGCATTAGACCACATTAGTCGGAAAAGCAGTAATCAAGAACTAGAAAGAATCCGTAATAACCCACCTGTTGTCGCTATTTTGGATTCTGGCGTTGATAATGAACATCCAGCACTCAAAAATAAGCTTGCCGATGTTAAGGGATTTAAAACCCACTGTGGTAAGAACGTCAATGGTTGTAATACTGCCGCGCCAAAATGCGACAGTTTTCCCAAACAGGTCCTCGGTAATGATCAAACCTTTCCTATTGGTTCCTCAGCACATGGCGAGAAGTGTGGCTGTAAAGATGGCCAGTGTAAATGTGATCATGGCACTCATGTCGCAGGTATTGCTGTCGGTTACGAAAAAGATAAGGTGTTCGGAGCTTGTCCTTTTTGCTTATTTCTGCCAGTCAGGATCACAAGACCAGAAGCTCCCGATAGCTGCGACTGTCACAAAACCAACAAATGTGGAGTAGGCTCAATAACAAATGATGCTATCCTAAGAGCTATGCAATATATTGCCACCTTAACCCGACCTGGGAAAAATGGTGGCGTTGAACCAGTTGTTCGCATCATTAATAGCTCTTTCGGCTCTCCGACATCGTCGAGAAGCATTGCCATGTTCACCGAATATCTCCATAATATTGGCGACATTGGCATCGTGCAAATAGCCGCCGCTGGTAATGAAGAATCACCTTATCGAGCTTACCCTGCCGGTTACGGCTCTGTTCTAGCTGTTTCAAATATTCAAAATAACTATCAGAAGCATTTTCGCTCCAATGTGGGTAAATGGGTGGGTATCGCTGCTTTTGGTGACAATATCCTATCATCCCAGTCGGGAGGTGGAACAGACCAGGCTACTGGCACATCTCAAGCTGCGCCAATCGTCTCAGGAATAGCTGGTCTTCTCCTTGGATTAAAGCCATCGTCTACTGCTGATCATATTATCTCAACATTACGAGAATCATCTGAGAGAACAGAACTATACAAACACAATGATAAATACAAAAGAAAAACAAGTGACGGCAATACTGTTCTCCTGCTTGGTCAAGGCATTGTTAATGCTAAAAAAGCCGTAGATAACATCAGTCATCAATCGAAAAAATCAATATTTGTCACCAGGGTGAACTCTGGTTGCGAGGCTCAGGCATTAACCCTACCTAAGGAGCATTCATCATCCAGCCAAGCGATCCTCACATCGAGATCACTTGTTGATTTTGGCTTCGCTCTCCTCTTTGTTACTATCATCGTCATGCCAATCATGATAATTTACATTTACCTACGTGTCAGATTCCTGCTGGAAAACGATGCTAATGAGGTGAAGCCGCTAGCTGGATAACTGGTCTATTTTCCAAACTTCTTGACGACGAGGATCGAAAGTCGTACCATGGTAGTCTTTTGTCTGGTTTGAGGCATCAGTTGTCAAATTTAACGATGATCATGAGTGAGGAGTATTATCCCCATGAGTAAGCCCGCTATCTGCCATAAATGCCGCAAACTCATTGGCATTGCTAAGATTTGTCCTTATTGCTTCGCCGTCCAAAGTGGCCCAACTTCTTGGCTCAGCTCATTGAAAAGAACCATCGGTCAGTTGTTTAAGAACAATTGGCAAGATAGTTTTACTAGCCGGGTTCTTATGATCACAGTGATTATGTTTATCATTGAACTGCTTGCTACTCTTATTCTTGCTCCTACTTACTTTTTTCAAGCTCTACTGGTCGGCCCTCGCGGTGACATTATTATGGCTCTAGGTGCTTCGAGTCCGATGGTGTTTCGTGGCCACTGGTGGTCGCCACTGACAGCTATTTTTCTCCATGGTGGTGTGATTCATCTTGGTTTTAATTTAATGGCCTTATCTTTTATTGCTCAAGCCATTGAAAGAATTTCAACAGCTTGGTTTTTTGTTTTTACCTACCTAATATCTGGCGCCCTAGGCTTTTTATTGTCAGCGGCTATGAATCAACCATCTATTGGCGCATCGGGAGCTTTATTTGGTCTGATTGGTTGTGGTATGGTAATTTCTTACTTACTTGGATTAGGAAAAAATGATCCGATGTTTGTGATGCTGTTGAACTGGGCTATAATGGGATTGCTATTTGGTTTTGTTGTGCCTGGTATTGATAATTGGGCTCATATAGGAGGTCTTGTTGGTGGCGCTGGTTGTGGTTGGTTATGGTCAAAATTTTATCGAGTTAAGGCTTTTAAAAAAGCGGTGATGTGGCTCGCTTTTCTTCTCTGTTTAGCGACAGCTGTTGGTTGGGTAACGTCAATCATCACTTTCTTTCCCATCCTATTTCCACAAGCATCAGTTAGCCTTTAACGTAATAGCCTCATGGCATATGAGCGTGGGTTTTAGTTTCGGTAAAATATCCCGTTAACCATCATGACGCTCTCTGCAGAACCGGGTCTCTACTGAGGGGCGGTGTGTCGGATTATAATAAGCTCTGTTTCGAGCATATATGGTTATCATGAGATAGGAAGTCACTTGAACACATACTGGATATCGATGATCCCTAGATTACCTGAGTTACTAAAAATAAAAATATTAGGCCGTTGTTTGCTGCTAAACACCCGGTTGATGAAATGTTGTGTCGTGACTCTCCTTGTCGTGATGATTTCTGGGGTATCGCCGGCATTCGGACAAAACATGACCACCAAGCAAAACAAGCCTATTCACTCAGCTCCCGTGATCTTAAAAGCCCATAATCATTATCCAATCGAGGGTCGTCCTCTCTCATTCTATCGACTCATTAAAAATGAGGGCGGTGTAGCTCAGGTGATTCCTTTTCAAATTGACGAACAAAATCATTTCACCGACTTTATCCTTACTACCGCTACTTCGAATAAGCCCTTAGCACAATCAGATGGTCTTTTTAACGATAACGATGAGCTTGTGTTTATGGGGCAAGATATGGGGGAGTCTGAAGTTCCCAAGGTGTGGAACTTTGCTAAGCCAGCCATTTTATATCGCATTGATGCTCAGGCATCAGGTCAAAAAACTAATCGCGGCACGGTATTTGTTGGTCTTTATCCTGAGAGTAGGTCGAGACCAGCATTATCCACCAAGAAATACGTTGACTTTAATCTTGACCAGGCTTCGATTATCACCTCAAAGTATGTTTATGATTTTGACCCTAATAACTACCTAGTGGTCAGGAGGGTATTGCTATTAACACCACAAAAAGAAAAGAAGAAAATTATTCAAAGCTCCAGTTTTTATCTTCGTTCTGATTTTAAGTACTTTCTCACCTTTCAAGTCGGTCATTCAGATCTCAAGTCGACTTTGGATGCTTATAAGGTAGGCCCCATTCGCGCCATTGTTAAAGTGTCGTTTCAGTATGTTTTCTTAAAGCTGAATTTTGAAATGGGCATGTATACCGAGGTGTCTTTTTTTGATAATTCTGTTATGTTACCTACCCTAATGCATAACCCCCTTGATGGCAAGCGCACTCTGAATCAGGGTAGTGGTTTCTATTATGGCTTTGCGATGCCATTTAATATGCAACTCCTCAACCCTCAGAGCAACATGTTACCTTATTCTCTGCAAAAGAGACGAAAACTCTTTCACAAAGAAACACCGGTGAAAAGACTCTATCGTTTAAAAATAGATAACGACATATTTGTGATGTATATTTTAGTAGAACCAAGTAAAAAAATGATCGAACGTAACAACAAGTTCGAGTATTATTTGGAATACGGCAATCCTCTGCCTATTATGCAAAGACCATGGGAAAGACCACTGCCCCTTGGCAAAGCCCCTGTTAATCTAGGCGTTCATTTAGATTTAAGTAATTTTGCTGAAGGTGAGCATTTCATTGGTTTTCAGCTCTTTCT
>JAPOQT010000114.1 GCA_026710525.1 Pseudomonadota bacterium | reverse complement strand
TTCAGGGCCACTGGCCATAAATCTATGAAAAAGAGCTACTCCTCGCCAAGGCTCACAAGGAAAATCTGGGATATCACCATGTAAAAAATGATCCCAAATAGCTCCGTCTATCACCGGTGTGTGGAATTGATAGACGTTTCTGTTTAAGATAGATAAAATATTAGGTAAAGCCTGGTAGAGATCGAAATATTCTAAACACATGCCGACAAATCTTGATAAGGCGCTTGGCATATCATTGGGAGCGAGTGAATCTTTGGCTAAGATCTCGTTAATGATGGGAGTGATCATAGGGGCGTCATTCGATTCGACCCTGATTTTTTCTAAGTAATACCTTAAGGTTTTTTCTTTGCGATCCCAATCATTTTTTGACACAACATCTTCAATGATCTTACTGTGAATCTTAGAGTTTTGATGATTTTTTTTCTGCATCATGATGCGACGTTTAAGCTTACTTGCTGGCTGATAGGCTTGATCAGAAGGCAATATGGTTTTCACCATATTCAGAGCTTCTTCCAAATATCCTTGCTCCAGTCGTGCTAAAGCTACGGCATATTTCATCTCACCGATTGTGATCCCTAGATGGGAGCCATAATGATGACATGACTTGTCTAATTCACGAGCAAATCGGCTGTGTAGCTTAAAGATAAGTGGATGATTTTTTTGATAAATAGCCATATGAAAAACAACAAATCGCTCTATAGGAAGTAGCCATTCAGAATACACTTCCGTTTTTAAGTCATGCAAAACCTGAGTGACTCGTCGATCTCGACTATATTTACACAAAACGTCACGTCTAATCGCTTGGTGAAGGTCACGCCAGAAGGTGGCTTTGTGAAACCACAAAAGAGTGTCTAAAAAACTTGCGACCCCTGACCATATGTAAGCCATTTCAAGAATTTTTACCGATAATTCACGACTAGGCTCTTTGTGCCACCACTGTTTGAGTGTTTTTTGTAAGACAGGCCATGATGATCCCTGATCAATTTCCTGTTGCAATAAGCGAAAGAAACGGCTGTTTTGATTTATTTTAATCTGATGAGCTGTTGATGGTAGGGATGTTGTGACCATGGTTCCTTTCGGAGTCACAGGCTCAAATCGATTATCCGTGACAGAACCATGGTGCTTAGCCATCATCTGACATTCGGCTAATAGATTGTCATAAATCATGTTGCGAGAATCAGGGTATAGTCTTAAGGAACGACTTATTCTCATAAGACGTAGTAGGGAGTTCACCTTATTTTGGTCCATGGGTATCTCGGTGAAAAATAAACCTAGTATCTAAAAAATACGACACACTATAGATCTAGTTTAGTTTATTCTTAATAATTTCTCAGAGTTAGATATGAGCGATAATTTCCCAGGAGATTATTTTACCACCTAACTAACCGTCATGGTCCAGGCAAGACACGAGTCCTGACTAACAATTCATACTACCGGACTTGTGGCTAGCTATATTATTTAGGCTTGTTCTTTAATATAGGACAAAGCTCTTTCAAGGGTCATGTCAATGGTGGCCTCATCAGGAGACACCTTTCTCCAGGCGGCTACCACTGTACCAGTATTATCAACCAGGAAGGTGTCGCGGCTGTTCACTGAGAGGGCGTGGGTTAAAGCAAGATCGGTATCAGAGATGAGGGGAAAGGGGAGATTGAATCTATCACTAAATCTTTTGTGAGAATCAACAGAATCAATAGAGACACCAAATATTTGTACTCCTGCTGCTTGAAATTTTGGGAAGTAATCTCGGTATCCTTTAGCTTGGCGGGTACAGCCAGGGGTGTTATCGCGGGGATAAAAATAAATCAAAGTGAGTTTGTAGGCTGCAAAATCCTTGGGAAATGAGTACTCCTTATTTTGCGTGTGAACCGTGAGTGGTGGTAACTGTGTG
>JAPOQT010000113.1 GCA_026710525.1 Pseudomonadota bacterium | reverse complement strand
GTTATGGTCACCGGTTGTTTCGCTAGGGGTGATGCGAGGAGTAATGCGCTGAGAAACTGAGAAGACTGGGTGGCATCTGGTGGCAAGACAATCGATCCGCCAAGAAGACCTTGGGGAGTGATAATGACTGGTAGAGAATTGCTCGTCGGGTAATTGAATACATCACCAGTGTTATCACTGAGTTGTGTGAGTGCTTGTATGAGTGGTTGGGAGTTACGTGTTCTCAAACTATGATTACCATTGAGATAATAAGAGCCTCCTGATCCCGCAGCAAGACAGGCTGTGAGAAAACGACTCGTGATCCCAGACCCTGCCAGATTCAAGGTACACCTTCTAGCTTTAAAGGGAGCTCCGTCTCCTTGGATGAGCAGTCGATTATCTAATTGTTGGTACTTTATGCCGAGAGATTTCAGGGCGAGCAAGCACGCTTTTGTGTCATGGCATGTTGGTATGGGAGAAATTTCAGAATAACCTCGTGAGAGAGCAGCCAGGATCATAGCTCTAATGGCAATACTTTTTGATGAGCATGGTACCTGGGTGGTAACTTTTTTTTTAGCTTGTGAGTATTGGACCTCACATGCTTTGTTTGATGGTTCGAGAAGACTCGCCATATGTTCTAACCCGAGATGGTAGTGATCTAATGGTTGAGAGCTCAAGATCTATCGCTTTTAGTGAGAAGAACGTTAAATAGGTGGTCACTGTTTTTTGTTTGTTGTGGCATCGATTAAGGCAAGTAAAGCCAACTCGTAAACCAGAGGACCAAAGCCAATAATTTGCCCATAGCAGTATGGAGAAATCAATGAATTGTGGCGTTTTTCTTCACGACTAAAAACCTTAGAGAGATGGACCTCAACAAATATTTGATAGGAATCTTCAATGGCGTCAGCCAAGGAATAGCCTGACATCATTAGGGCGCCTGGATTAATGATCCAACCAAGGACTTGTTTTTCATGAGCGAAAATATAGTCAATGAGTTTTGCTTCGCTTTGGGATTGAAAACAAATCATCTGACAGTCGTTTGATTTAGCTAATTCTTTGAGAGATTGTTCGATATCAGCCAGTGTAGTAGGACCATATATTTCAGTAGATCGGCCAAAGCCTAAGCGACCAAGGTTGGGGCCATTTAATAAACCAAATGTTTTTTCTAATGATTGTTTTTTGCGGCTAAACACAAGTATGGGCTCATTCTATAGGTAGGTGTTACTCATGAAGACAGATCGGACAAGTCCTCGGTACTGTTATGTTTAATGACGCAGGACACGTCATTATCAGACGTGGCCATCGCCCGTGATTATACATCTTTAAGTTAGGGGATGGGAAATTTTCATAATAATCCAGCATTACTTTTAAGTAAGTTTATTTATTTTTCATTATTGACAGTAGGTACTAACTTGTGTTTCTTCGATCATGATATTTTGCCAGATCTTTGTTGAGCACTTGATATTCAAAGCTTCATAGATCTTTTACGAAGCTTGTTGATGCTATCTGGTAACCGTGTTATATTGTTCTACGCCTTACGTATGGGCGCCTCAAGTTTTATTCGTTGTGAGTGATCGTAATTACCAATCGGAGTTTTGATTATGTTTGTCAGATGTTGCCTAAGTTCTATTAAGTCTAGTGTTCTATTGGTTATCATTACCCTATGTCTCGGCGGTTGTGCCACCATCGTCAGAAGTTCCCATCAAAGTGTTCGGGTAGTCGATGCTCCAGAAAAAGCGAAACTTATGTTTCAAGGCAAAGTTGTTTCTCTCAGTCAAGGGAGTAATGTCGTAACTATGAAGAGGGAAGTAGCACCTGTCGTGCAAGTTAAATGTCCGGGATCAACTTCACCACGGAACGTGACTGTTGGCTCATCACCAGGGATGTGGTTTATTGTTGGCAACTTTTTTTCATGGTCTATTCCCGGTTACTTAGTTGATTATTTTACTGGAAAAGGCTGGAATATTGATTCGCCTATTCAGCTAAGTAGTTACTGTAGTTAATCCCAC
>JAPOQT010000112.1 GCA_026710525.1 Pseudomonadota bacterium | reverse complement strand
TCACCTCTAAAACTTTACCTTCTTCAACTAAGGCGAGATCATATGAGTTTGTATCAACAGCTTCAGAAGTGCCTTTCTGAAGTTTAAACATTGATTCAAATAAATATTTCCACTGATTATTATCTATCCTGAACTGTGAACCACCATAGTATTTAGCAAGACGGGTGTAACTTCTACCGTAATAACGGCCATGAAGCGTTGGCTCGCGTCCGCCAAAGTTTGAGCCACGAAGCACGTTTCCGTACGCCCCATATCTTCTGCCATTTTCTTCCCAGTTGCTTTCATGCGGATGTGTTTGGCGTACCCTCTCAATACGGTAATCGTCCTTGGCGAACTTTCCGGCAGCTATATTGCCTTTGGTAGAAAAGCTATAAAATCTCACATTATTTCGACCAAAAGTTGTATTAGCTTGCGTGGTAAATTTAGTCTCTGTGTCTTCTAATTTGTCGCTTTTCACTATCGTTTTTAAAACACCTCGTGTGTTATCAATATGTGGATCAGGGTTATCATCTAAATCATCAGGCCCTGGAGAGAAACTATCTGAGATCACAACAAACATTTTTAAAGTGTTTTTATTTCTGAACACTTTGTCCCGATTGAACCTGATACCTGATTGTAGTCCTTGATCTGGGTTAATGAGACCAGCAAGGATTCCGAGACTAGCAAAAGATTCAACCACACAGTTAATGTGATGATACTTGTCTCGGTTGCTCTCACCAAACTTAGAAACATAATAGCCGCTACTACCAACGAGACTACTGGCATAAAGATTGCCTGGCTTGTCAAAATTATATGAATCTATTGGGTAGGGACGGTAGTCCCTGTCCCTAATATTATTAGCCATGGCTGGTATAAACGAATAATTACCATAGTTTTTCCCATAATAATCTTCGATCGTATTATTCGCCCAAAACTTGTTCATAGCGGGAATACAGGTTCTAGGTATTTCATTTCTAGGAATATCTCTCCATGGGCTCGCATTACTATTACCAAGAGTAAAAAAATCAGAATTATCTGGATCTCCACTCCCGTTTCTTTGATAACCACGATTATCAGATGCTGCTGTGACGAGGGTCACATTAAGGTCGATGTTTTCTCTCTTAATTTGCTGAGCAAAAACATCGAAAGCTTTATCGAGTTTATGAGCTGATGTTTGGGGAGAAAAATATCCTTTAGAATGCCTACTAGTAAAAGAACTACTAGAATTAGTAGTTCCATACGTTACCATACTATTACTGTTATCTACCACCAACACCAGATCAATACCATGACTACCATCATTGATAGCGCTACTTCCCACCCTTGAATCTATTTTCAAAGTCGTCTTGCCAGCAGGTATAGGGGCACTATGCTTATCAAGATCAATAGCTTTATTATCTCCTGCCTGATAAACAATAGTAGTACCCTCTGCTTCCTCAACTGCGGAATCCTGACAACCAGAAAATAGGGTTAACCCAACAATAATACCAGCATGAATCATGAACCCTGTGGTAGAAAATTTTAGAGAAGTACTATGAAAATAGGGGGGAAGGGGTAAAATATTTTTTGCTTTATTGAATAAAACCATGATGATTTACCTGATAAATGATAAATTTAAAAACATGAAACACATACAAACCGGCACTACTAAGCCATTCGGCGGTGACCAACTATCTAACAAGTTTTTATATAAAAGTTTTGAATAATCAGTGGGTTATGCTTCATCATTTTTGATGATTTAGTTAATACGTCCCAAAACATCATGCCATAAAACATTCTGTATAATCAATACCCTAAACATCTCGCTTTTCTGATAAATGAGAGCCGGTACATCTTACTATGGCTCCTGCTGACTTTTAGCTATCGCATCTAAAACACCATGAACAAAAGCAGGTGAATCTTTGCTGCCATACTCCTTCGCCATATCTAACGCATCACTAATAACCACACCCCGCGGCGTGTTGCGGTAACATAGCTCATAACACGCCACCCGTAACACAGCTCGATCAACGGCATGAAGCCGAATTAAACTCCAGTTTTCTGAGTGCTGAGAAATAACATGGTCCAAAAATGGCAAATAGAAAAAAATGTTTTTAGTTAGCGACCGAACCATGCGCTTTATTTTACGGACCAAAGGAAGATGCCAAGAATCAGTAAACGTTTCACCAAGATGGCTTCGCAGGTGACTAGGAGAATAAAAATACAAGCCATCTGCTTCACACTTATAGAGAAAAAGCATGGCAACCCTTCTGCCTTCAGTCGACGGCGATACCTGACGTTTCATATTGTGATTTTATCCTACTAACTCATAAAAATAACTTGAAAACACACAAGCACCAAGACCGTGATTATATGCCTTCACAGGCTACTACCAATGACTCACATTAATGAGAAGTTCCAGTGCTGCTCGAGCCGCTTCCTCACCCCTATGTTTAGCTGATCCAGTTTGCGATCTTTCTATGGCATCTTGCTTTAGATCACAGGCTAGTACCCCAGGAATAATCGGAACTTTATAAGTTATTTGCAACTTCACAAATCCCTGGAGTAATGACTCAACCACCCACTGATAATGAAATGTTTCGCCCTTAATCACACAACCAAAACAAACAATAATATCCCAAACACGTTCTTCAAGAGCAAATTGAGCGCCAAACAGTAGCTCGTAAGCGCCAGGCACAGAACGAACCACGACTCGATGACATTTTCCTTCTTTTGCTAGAATCTCCTCGGCACCAACAACAAGACCCTCTACCACTTCAGGATGCCATGAAGATTTTAAAATAAGGATGTTTTTCTTTAGCTTTTCTGTTATCACAACTGAGCCCTCTGATTGGGCTGCCACTAAATCACCCGTATTTTTTGTCACTTGATCACCAAATGAATCAGGGGAGTGGGTTTTATCATCGCCATACATCCTAACACCTACTACCTCAAGGCCGAAACCAGCTATCGCCACAAGATGACGGGGAGTGATTGTATTTAATACCAGCTTCCTTACCCCTAATTTTCTTAAAATCTGAGCACCAATACCATAAAGACGAGCTTCCATAAGCCCGCTCTTCCCTTGCTTCTGCGCTCTTTGAGCTACCAGATTTCCGGCTTGCCCTCCTTGCTTCATTGACGATAAATAGAGATACACCCCTCGTGTAGACTTGGACAGCATCTGCAAACCATACTCTACTCGACGAATAGCCGCCTCTTGCCCCTCGTCTGGACTTAAATCAGGCTTACCAAAAATGTCCTTTAAAAACTTTTGCCGGTACACCCTCACTTCGGTCACATGATCAGCAAAAGAGCTCCCTCGAACAAGGGCCACATGATGCGACTCATCGAACTCACTCTCAAACCAATAAGCATCAAATTCACCATAACTAGTTTTCACCTTCTCTTGTTTTTTCATATGCACAAATGAGTCATAGAGCATACGATAGGTAATAATATCTTCTATAGAAATAATCGGCATACCATGACGTTTAGCAAATTTTTCTAAATCGGGTCGTCGAGCCATAGTGCCATCAGGATTCATGATTTCACAAATAACACTTGCCGGTTTTTTACCGGCGATTTTCATTAAATCAACGGATCCTTCCGTATGACCAGCCCGAGTAAGCACACCACCAGAACAAGCTTTTAGAGGAAACACATGTCCTGGTACTACCAAATCATCAGGCTGACAATGATCGCTAATAGCGAGTTTAATGGTAGTAGCGCGATCTTGAGCAGAAATCCCTGTTGACACACCTTTTTTTGCCTCGATGCTCACAGTAAAAGCCGTTTTAAGAGTTTCAAAGGTTTTTGAATGATCGCTCATCATCGGCAGTTGCAAGCGGTCGATCATACCGGCTTCCATAGGCAAACATATTAAACCTCTCGCTTCTTTCGCCATAAAATTGATGGCCTCAGAATTCACATCTTCTGCCGCCATCACCAAATCACCCTCATTTTCCCGCGATTCATCATCAACCATAATCACCATTTGACCACTCTGAATGTGCTGAATGACCTGATCAATTTTAGCGGTTAGCCTAGAGTGTTCAGAAGTCTTAAGTAAATGATTCACAGGAGAGACTTTCGTCATAAATAAAGAATGGTAATGTCCTACTAAGACATTACCATTCAGGATAAAGAGGATAACGGGCACTCAAAGTGGCCACTTCTGCCTTCAGATCTTGCCAGTCATCATGATTTTGGCTGCTCCCGTCTGGTTTCATTGTATCCATAACAGCACACACTATTTCGGCAATTCTACGGAGATCTTCTGGCTGAAACCCACGAGTTGATAAGGCTGGAGTACCAAAACGAACACCAGATGTGTACTTTGGTGGTCGAGGGTCACCGGGAACGGCATTTTTATTCACAGTAATACCAAGGTGATCAAGCACACTGTTTGTCGATCCAGTCACGGAACTCGTAAATATGAGATGAGGCAAACACAGGCCAACAGCCGGTGAC
>JAPOQT010000111.1 GCA_026710525.1 Pseudomonadota bacterium | reverse complement strand
TGAATATTAACTCACTAACCTATTCACACACTTCGCCAATGCGAAGACACAAAAAACTAAATAATATCAAGATATACAGTACAATGATTGATAAACATAAAAAACATTACCACCTAATCACCACACTATACTAACACATTAAGAAAAATACTGAATAAAATATCGAGAGTTATTTCTCGCTCTTATTTTTGTTTGTTTTATGACAATCAATTACTGCCTGCATCCCCTTAAACATCATAGGAAGGGAAGAATCGGTAATTTTTTTGATTACCCCTTTTGGAATAAATAATTTAAAGCCAATCTCCAGTTCATAACGGGCTATAGTCTCATTTTTACCTGAGGATCGAAGTTGCCACAGTCCAGAATTACACGTCAGAAAGTCAGAACTCTTAAGGTGCCATCTAATGAATTGATCATCCGTGTGTTCCATATTGAGGATGTAGGAAAATTTCCTAATTAAATTGAGATCAAATTTCACCGTAACCTTATCATCCTCCGAAGATAAAATGGTCACATCCGATACGCCTGCAATGAATTTCGGGTAAAGATCGTACCGACTGATACCAGCAAAGACATCTTGCTTGGCGCCGGTGAAAGTGACTTCTCGGGAAACGTTATATGTTTTTCGAGTATTAAAGATCATTGAGTCATACTGCTACTATGAATGTTGTTGTTTATATCACAGGGAAAGCCGCAAAGCAGGATAATGCTAAAGGATCCATTGTGAATAAAGATTATACCACGCTATACATACCATAACATAATGTAAAATTGAATAACTATTTCTCCTGGATCATCCATGATTTAGTTACTCTAAACATCGTCAAGATAACAAGACTTTTCATTTCTTTATTTTTCTTATACACTTCTCAGTGTACACTAGCGATGGTTGGGTGTGATTACCCTCAGCGCTGAATTTAATGTGGAGTATTTTTTCTGTAGTTGATTAAGGAAGTTGCCAATATGAATTACCCCGAAGAACATAACAATCAAACATTTGATAGTCAAGAAAATCAGAATAACCAATCGGATGAAAAACTCCGTATTCCTGAAGATGTCTCTATGAAGGAGCTGGTGAAGTGTATTGCCATTTCCCTAGTCGATCAGGTATCAAGGATTCAAATTGCTGAAATCCAAGGCAATCAAACTCACATTATTGAATTAAAAGTCGCAAAAGAGGATATCGGTAAAGTGATTGGTCGCCAAGGTCGAACAGCAGATGCTATCAGAACGATTCTTAATTGTGCCGCAGCCAAGTTGTCGAAACGCTATATTCTACAAATCATTGATGAAGGTCGGAACCACCGGAACCACAAACCCCATGACAGGGTATAGCATTTAGGACAAACCCCCTAAACATGTGACTGTAAATTCACTCATTTAGTGATAGATGATTTGGGAGCTATCTCTTGACAATCGACATGACTATTAAGCAAAACCTTAAGACAATCTGCGTGATCCGTAACAGTACTATTTTTATAAGGTAAAGTGGCCTTGTACTGAGTCAATCATGATTTTTTGATTGCTTTCGACCAATTCTTATGCTACCATTATCGATAAACCGGTTATTTAATATTCTGTTTAAGGTATGGGAGGACGCAATGATCATCACGAAAAGAATCTGTTATTTTTTGATTTCAGTATTAACAACAGTGGTTTTACTGACGACTCTAAGCACCCCGGCTTTTGCTGCATCAGCAAATCACAACCATGTTACCAATACTCTTCTTAGTCTTACGGCCGATTTTCTCATTGATATGGGGGTTGACGAATCTGAGATAGTTGATGTTCTCTCTCATGGGGAACTAAGTGATGAAGAACAACTACATATACTCTTAGCTTATATGGTTGAGCTATATCAGCATGATGATTACTCAAAACAAGCTTGGCATCTACTACAAGATGAACTGCCAGCAACAGAGCACGCGTCTTTAATAAAGATGATTCTTGGTGTTTTCGGTCAAGCGGTAGGCGAGAAATTCCTTGATAACAAAGACTCTGATAACTCTGGTACAGAGCGTCAAACCACTAATAAAAACAAAACAGTCATTAATAGCGATGACTGTGTCTCTAAAGATAAATGCGTCAAGGAAATATATAGGGATGCCAATGACAAGGTAACTGGCTCAAAAGAAACCTGTGAGAAGTATGTCATATGCTCTAAAGCTAGCCTAAAATCAGACACAACAACTAAAACACACGAGAAAACCATATCAAAACCAGAAAATAGCAAGGTAAAGCCAGAAAACAATAAATCAAAACAAAATGACGATGGGTGCAGTTGTCTTAATGGTGTCCCTTTTGAAGGACAACAAGAATTTGAACCAAATCTTCCTGGCAATTGTTATTATGTCTCAAAATTCGGTGATGTACTCTGTTCTGATTTAGTCGTAAGTCCGGCCGATGGCCACAATATAAATGGCTAGTATGTTTTTTAAAAATCCTATAGGATCCTAGTGATTTATGCTGATGAAATTAGTTATTGCTTTAGTGGTGGTGTTGATTTCTCTAGGAACTCAACACCACCCTTTTACTTTGCAGGTAGAGCAAGCTCTCAAAGCAAAGTACCTACCAAACAACTTTGTAACCATATTTGAAAAAACAGATGACGGTGAGTATCTGGAAATAGGTTTAGGAGCCCTGATTTATCAAGGCGCTGTTCTTGCCCATAGTTTGGCAAAACATGATGATGAAAAATATGACGACCGTGATTACGAAGTATACTATTCAAATAAAAAATTCAAACCCCTACCAACAGAAAATATTTATGTTGGTTTCCGAATCAATCCAAAGGATCTAGAATATAAGAAAGTAAAAGTAGATTTAATCAGAATGTCTGAACGAAATAATGCTTACTATTACAATTATTCTATTTTTTATTTTGAACCCACCCCTGAAATTGCTCATATCACTCCTATTCCTATGATCAATTCCGGTGACTTCGATTCCTTTGCTGATTTTATTGGCAAAGACTTTCTCACTGTCGGTTACCAAAAATACAGTTGTGAGAAGAGGCCACAATGTCCCTCTGATAGCACAAAAATAGAGGAAATGGCAACAGTATCTCTTTGCTCTGAGGCAGTAAAAAAACAGGGAACACCTTACTTAACAAAAAGAAAAATGTTGTTTACTCCCAAAGAAGCTGAATTTATGACGTTACTTATCAAGAAATTTCCCGGCAAATTAGCAAAGTTTATTCAAGATGCTGAAGAGACAAAGCCAGAAGACCTTACTTATCCCGTTTTTGCTCCAACATCTTCCGGACCTCTCAGAGATACTTCCCGAAAGTTTTATGAGTTAAATCATTGCTTCCCTTTTTGTCTCAGCCCTCATAACACCACAGCAGTCAGTCAGGAGAAGCCTTTTTGTCAAGAATCAAAGAATATTGGTTATCCCATCATTTGGCAAACAAAAACGGGAGAATACAAAATGATGGGCATGGGCTTAACTAAGGTTGCTTTTAGAGCTACCAGCAATTTTACCTTAGAGAACAATGATTATCACATGATAGGCTTTGACATTCTTAAGTTTTTACCATGGATCCAATCAGATGTAAAAAATTATCGAGAATTTGCTGGTAAAACAGAGTATCCTCTTGTTTCAGAACATCCATATTATAAAAAATATAACCAAAAAAAAATTGATTCTATTGTCTCAGTCGACACCAGACCATCGGGTTCTTCAGGCGGCGGAGTATATCTTGGTGCCGGCGTTGTTTTAACCTCAGCTCACATTGTCGACGATGCTGCGAACGATCAGAAAAACAAAAAATTAGAGGTCAGCTTTTTTCCTAATAATGAGCGTATAATATATACGGTGAATAACATTACTATCCACCCAGAATATAATGAATACAAAGAAAATGATATTGCTCTAGTTTTTTTTGATGAGCCAGATGATTTTCCCGATATTCAACCAGCCGAAATCATCGATGCTAACACATCTCTCACCGATCTTATAAATAACGGCTCTCAAATTTATAAGGTTGCTTATCGTGGTTTTAACGAAAAACGTTTTTTCTTGCAAGACTACGAAATACCTTACTCACAGATACATCCTTTATATTGGTTATTACCAGCAACCTACATCCCTAATATGAGTCAGGCACTAACAGATTACTATGAAGATGAACTCGTGATTTCATCACCGAGACTTGAAAATGTGTTGCTACCTCATGTTCAGAGTATTACCGGGATTAAACACGAAAAAAAGACTGTTGTCTCAAAATTAGTGAGCTCGATAGATCAACAGGAATCCACTATGTTTTGGAGCTATCGGTGTTCAGAGCCGTCGCTGTTATGCCTGACGACAGATAAAAAAATGGCTACCTTGATGAGCTCTATTTCGGTTGTTCTGGCGACTCTGGCTCGCCTGCATTAATCGAAAACAAGAACAGCTCATCACCAACGGTTTTTGCTGTGACAAAAGGAGTGCCGCTAAAACGAGCTATTGGATCATATAACTGTTATTTCACGACATATCACGAATCACTCCTCTACCACCGCCCTTGGGTTGATCAAACAATCGAAAAACATAAAAAATGGTCACGATCAATTTTTAAAAAGATGATCGATTTTCTTTTTTCCGATTAACTCACAAGAGTTGTCGA
>JAPOQT010000110.1 GCA_026710525.1 Pseudomonadota bacterium | reverse complement strand
TCTTCCTTCCCTCTTGACAGCTATTAGCTAAATAAGCCTAGGGATATAAATCAAATTTACTTGGGGTAACTAACAAAAAGAAGTGGCTCCCGGTGGCGGACTCGAACGGCCGGCAAAGTGATTAACAGTCACCTGCTCTACCAACTGAGCTAACCAGGATCATCAATTCATCATAATTATACTATACTCGTGCATCCCAAAAACAAGGGATCATACTACCTACTCAACAGTGAAAAAGCAAGAACAAAAATACACCGCCTATAGTATTTTGGCTGTCACTCCTATGTGTCATGGCATAAAACTAATATCCATACCCTTGAGTATGATAGCTAACCAAGACTTAAAATCTCCCTGGATCTTATTTACCTGTTTGCCATTTCGGTAATTTATCATCATTAGTTAGTCGTTAATTTTACTTGTTTTTTCAATATCATATGACACTGATAATTATCCCTTGACTATTAACAGATCATAGGTTAGAAATGGTTGACGACTGATTGATTGTGGTCAGCGGATTAATTGATATCGTCACATCGAGGACACATCATGAAAGCAACTCAACATTTACTTATCTTGGCTTTGATCACTAGCGGATGTGGTAATGAAGTCATTACCGTCGAAAGATTAGAACAAACCGATGAATTTGCCTGGTCCGCTGGTTTTTTTACTAGCATGGGTGACTATATTACGGAGGAATTTACCAATGAAGACCTCGTAAATGAAGATGATACCAGCTCGCCTGAATTCACCAGACACGTCTCAATATACATGTCTTACGCACAAAAATGCCTCGCCGTTGCACAAAACAGTGTGCTACCTGAAGAACGGTTACCAGAATACTTTAAGCTCCATAATGTCATTGACAAACTAACCTCGTTCTATATAGATCTAGAAGAAGGTGATATGAAAGAGCAAGATGGTCCAGTCACTCAATTTAAGGAATTTCATAAACAACTATCAGATCTTTGTGGTCCTAAGAGCACTCTGTTCAGCTAACGTCTTGATTGAAGTCATAATTTAAGGTAATAATTGAGTTCTGTGTTATAAAATCCTGGATTATCTAGTAAGATCAGCATATTGAAGGAGACCAAATGATGATGTATCGACATTTACTGATTCTCACTCTACTCATGGGTGGTTGTAGTGAAGAAGTGATTACTAAAAGTGAGGAAGCAAGTGACGCAACCGACACTACTCGCTTAACAGCTGAGCAACAGAAGGCAAATAGAATATCAGGTGAAATATTTGACGCTATGGGAGACTATATTGCCGAGAAATTTGCCGGTCCCAGTGAACATTATTTCGAAGCTGCCTTAACATTTGAGGAGTTTCTCAATTACTTGGACCAATACGTCCATTTAGCCAAGCAGTGTTCTTATGCTATGAAAAAAGCCACTGTGGATGTTGAAGGAGAAGACTCTGAAATGATTGACACCATAGTCAACCAGTATTTTGAACTCGCCTCCTTTGTTAAAACACTCGAATCATTCCAAACCCGGCTGCATAATTCTTATGAAGATGATAACTATTTTATTGAAATAACACTTGATGAGGACACAGGAGACAGATGGA
>JAPOQT010000109.1 GCA_026710525.1 Pseudomonadota bacterium | reverse complement strand
TATGAATTAGGTGTGTTTTATCAACATAATGGTAATTGCCATTCCTCAGTTCTTTAAAATCTGACATGCCTAATGGGAGTCTCATAAATATACCTCTGAAATTTTAATTTTTTTACTCTTATAACAGACTATCGATCACTGTCTAGCATACCTTATTTTAGCTATATCTCCTAGAATTAAGTGATGTCACAAGCCATAAGTGCTTAGCCTGTTTCTTTTCTGTTTTTATTATTATCCTAGTACGACATATTACCCATAATGATCAAGCTCGAGAATACTTTATCAGTCAACATGTGAATAATCGATGTTGATTAAAGATCATTAACTAAGTAACAGTGTCACTAGTAAGTTTTTCATGATCTATGCCTACAATATTACGATTTTTTTTGCTAAATACCAGCCTTCACAGGTGAGTCTGCTTGCTGCTGCTCTTGTATTCTTCGGCGTAGCCTCGCGTTTTGATTTAATCTGTCGCTGTGGCTAACACAGTGTCTTTATGTGACACTGGATCGCACCATCTTAAGTTTCATCACAAAAAATCTGATTTTAGTAAAATAGGGTGCCGTCATTGATCCATCATTAAGAATCTTATTAAATGAGTATTTATACAAGAAGCATGGCGAGGATGAGCGTAGCAAATTTGTGCAGACAGAGGTACACAAATGATTGGCAACAAGGAGATGGGCTGCCTGTCATTAAGTGCGTGACCAGGTAAATTTAGGTGACGCTGCTTCAGCATGTAATATTGACACACACTTTCTCCTTAATATGTCAGAAAATGACCAGATTGAGATACCACGGGCGAGTATATTCACTGTACTACAATAATTTGCTGTGGGCGAAGGCGGGGTCACAGTTACGGGAATCGTCCCATCCAGCTCAGCAAGCAGGCTGCTCGGAATGATTATCAGGCATGGCAGCAACCCTATGCCAATCCTTAACTCTACTGAAAATATTTGCGGTAATGTTAATCACCAGGATCGGTTGGTGGTTGTTGCGGTTGTCTCAGTGTCAAGGTGTTCTCATGGAGATGTGGGTATAGGTTTTCATAAATCCTGTCGGCTTGTATTTGATGCTCAAATACTTTTTTTTGGGATTTGATCATTAAGTCTTGGGTAAGCTGTAGTTTTTGGTCCATGACGTAATTAAGGTACAGACTTATGCCTCAGATGGCAATCAGTCCTAGGAGTATCGATATTAAGGAGTGGCTTTGCCATGGTGCCAGATAACATGATCGTATTTTGCCATAATCTCGAAAAAAAATAATCTGATAACCTGGTTGTTCCTGCACCGCTACCTGGAGAGGTGGCTCTTGTGTGGCTGTTGAGTTTTTTTGAGGAGTCATGGCATATCACCTTAATCAGGGTTATGAGATAATGAATCAGCAAGATGATGCAATATTTATGATATATTCTTTGACGACATATTTTGATAAATAGTTGGCTGATTTTTTGTTGCCCCATGCAGTTTTTGTGATGTTCGCGGTTTTTTGAATGATTTTAAATATTTTGCTAACTCTCCATAGGCTTCACTCATTTTCGAACGAAACCCTTTTTTCTCCGGGTTAGCCCAGTACGACATCGATGATTCTATATCACCCTCACGGTAAGCCAAAGTACCAAGGAGGTATGTTGCTTGCTCTTTATAAGCTAAATCATGGAGTAATTTTTTTAGAAAGTGTTCAGCCCGACCGACGTTACCAATCGTTATATAAACTTCTGCCATCTTTAATACAACTGGCGATGGATGAGCTAACATTTCTGAGGCTTTCAGCCATTCAGCGAGTGCCCTATGAGTCATAGCACATTTATGGTACTGATCACCCATGTTTTCATGCATTTTACCAAGATAATCTAAGGTTTGATAACTCACAGAGTGGCGGTTATCTATTTGATGAGTTGTTTCTGTTAAAGCAAGCTGAGCTTTAGCATATTTACCTAAATCACATAAGGTTACTGCGTAATTGAGAGTGGCTTCGATAAAGTTAGGGTCATGGATCATGGCTGATTTAAACTGATCAAGAGCCTGCTGAAACTTCGATTGTTTGTGATAGATAAATCCTAACAGATTGTGAAATTCAGCTTCATGACCAGGGTGATTTTCAATGGCTGTTGTCACCGTCTTCTCAGCCACCTCATATCGAGCCACTTGAATATAGAGGTTGATTTTTTCAATCACTTCAGCATGATTTGGATCAGAAGAAGAATACATTAAGCAACCGCATATGATTCAAAGACTCTTGACACTTGCACTTTAATCTGTGACGGATACGATACATCTTGTTCGATTTTATCGGCAATCTCACGAGCAAGATGCTGGGCTCTTTCTTCGCTAACGGTTTTATGATTCACTCGAACATGAACCTCT
>JAPOQT010000108.1 GCA_026710525.1 Pseudomonadota bacterium | reverse complement strand
TGAGTAGTTGTGGTCGATGGGAGTTCAGTCACTCATCGGCGGATAAACCAGAAGATAAAAGTATGACAACAACTGAAGAAGATATTTATTTAGGACAACCTTCCGAAGGAGATATCGGTAGTCAGCAACCATCGGATGATGAAATAGAAGAACCACTTATGACGACCTATGATCCCAATAGTTCTGGTACCACCTTATACTGGAGTAGTCCTGGGTATTCAAGACGACTGGTAAATGATGAATGGAACCAAGAAGCTTATATATTTGATCGCTCATTTGATTTACTTACTCCCACTGGTAAAGACATATTTATCGCCAGTAGTGATTACGTTAAGAGTCAGAAAAAAGCTGAATTTTCTGATTATGCTCAGCCCTTAAAATGCACTGAAAATGTGAGTGTCGTTCTCAACTCTATTGGTTATTCATTTCAAGGTATTTCTGCCTCCTCTATTCCTCACTTTATAGAAGTTGTTCAGATATCAGGGGGCAAAGTCTATGACATTCCAAAATATAACCATCTCAATGGCAAGAATAAAATCATTCAATACTTTCAGGAACATTTTCCTAACTCTATTCCGACGGGAGCTATCATTGTAGGTTGCTTGGCAAGTAATTGTAAAAATAGCGCCCTTGAGGGCGGCCATATGGCAATATTAGGTGACAAAAACGAATTTGGTGAACTTATGATTTACCATAATAACTGGTTACGCCCTGATCTGTATGACGGTCTACGAATGCCTTACATGGTGTCTTTAGAAAATATGTATGTTTTTTTGCGTATCCGAGAGTGGATGGCCACTCCTTGGCTACACATTACTAGAAATGCCGGTGGCAAAATCCAAGATATTACTAGTGTGATGCCTCTGATCAAAGACTTTGATTTGTTTAATGGTCAGTATCATGTCAAGGTTGTGCTCACTCGCGAAGTCTATCAAGAAATGTTACAACGACAGTTTCTCCCTGTGCACAAAAATATCGCTACAGGCAATCAACATCGAGGCCATCATGCCTTAGAAGATCGTTGGGAAGTCTGTCGTTCTCTCTATCCCTTGCAAAAAATGGACCCTCGGATCACGCCAGATGGTCTGCCTAATTTTGAGGTTGTCCAAGAACTAGAAGGTTTACGTCCTTATCAAACGTTTCTTGACTCACGATTTGAATTCGCTGTCATGGAAGAACAAGATGGCTGGGTATCGGCGCTAATATTTGATAGTGGTCGATTCTGGGGCAGCAACGATGTCTATGGTTCTCTTTGGGTGCGAAAAGACATGGTTGAATGCTGGCACAACCATACCCCTTTTTATGAATTTGGTGACGAAGAAAATTCCTGATAATATTGTCTGAGATTTAAGCTATACTGATAAAGTTAAGCTTGGTACAAGAGCGGGTCATCACACGACTCTTAGTAAACAGCAACCAAATAGAACAAAATAAGTACCGAGAGCATTTCTGAATCATCTATTCTTGAGGTAAATCTCACGATTTGAGCGACCGCACAAACAAAACATCATTTCATGCTATCCTCGAGTCATTACCTAAGCCAAAAAAGGTTGTTATCACTGCAGGTATGCCTTACGCTAATGGCCCTATCCATCTTGGTCACCTAGCTGGCGCTTTCGTGCCTGCAGATATCTATGCTCGGTGGTATCGGATTATCCTAGGTTATCATCATGTGCTGTTTGTCTCTGGCACAGATGATCATGGCGTTAATAGTTTGGTGCGAGCTAGGAAAGAAGGAGTGCCTCTCCAGGATTTCATCAAGAAGATCAACTCTCAGCATCAAGAAACATTAAAAAAGTATGCTATTTCACTTAATCACTATGGCGCTACCAGTGATCCAAATTATCTAAAAGAACACACAAACACCTGCCAAACAGTGATTCAGAACACCTATGACCAAGGTTACCTGTCAGTTAAATCCAGTCAACAATGGTATGACCCAAAAGAACAGGTGTTTATTCCTGATCGACTTGTTATTGGTCAGTGTCCGAAATGTGGTTATCAGCAAGCTCACAGCCAAGAATGTGATCATTGTGGCGCTGAATATTCACCTGAGCAGTTAATCGCACCCAAAAGCACATTATCATCAGCCACACCGATCCTCAAAGACACGAGACATTTGTGGTTAAATATGTATCCCTTAGGACCTACTTTGTATCATTTTTTTACTCAAGTAGCTCGCTCTTTTATGCAGAAATCAGTACTGAAGGTGATTTCATCTGACATTGCCCCCATCCTATCGTTCATAAGAGATCAAGGGAATCCCAACCAGATTAAAGACGATGATCTACTGTCTAAATTACCACGACATAAAAAAAGATTTGAAAAAATATTACCTGCAGAATCAGTTGGTCAGGAGAAAGATCAAGAAGCTGGGAGAGAAAAAGTCTATTTACAGTTTTTTAGCTACGATGACTTAACCCAAGCCAAAACAATACTTAGTGACACTCATATCACCACTCAGGACGAATGCTCATGGGCTCATCGGGCAATTACCAGAGACACCACATGGGGACTCACTCTCCCCGAAAATCTTGGCCTAACCGATGCCGAACTAAAACAAAAAACCCTATACGTTTGGCCCGAATCCTTAATAGCACCGATCAGTTTTACCAAACAAGCTCTGCAAAAGCACCCTGATTCTCATCAAAACCAAAATAGTGATCAGTATTGGTTGTCTCAAGAAGCAGAGCGCCATCAATTTATTGGTATCGATAATATTTATTTTTACACCGTAATGCAGGGTGATTTTTGGTTAAATCAAAAACAAGGCCTTTCCACCTCTCACCACCAAAATAACACTTGGCCCTTTTCTCGCATTCATACTTTTTTTCATCTCCAAGTCGGTGGTGAAAAAATGAGTAAATCACGAGGCAACTATCATACTGGCGATGATATTTTACATCATCATCCTTATAGCACTGATGAAATCAGATATTTTCTAGCCTTTCTATCTCTGCGAGAAAAGCCTTGTGATTTTGATTTTAAGCTCCTTAAAGAAAGGACAGATTTTTTATCTGGACCTCTGAATGCCGCACTAGAAAAACCATTATCAGCCGCTCACAAGAAATTTAATAGCAAAGTACCAGATGGTGTTTTACTGCCCAAAGTGGTCCAAGCAACAGAAAAAATCCTCAAAGCTTATGTTAAATTTATGCCTCAAGCTAAATATCCACAATTTTTAATCGCCGTCGAGAATTATGGTCGACTTATTAACAGTCTTTTTGCTACCTACAAACCTCATGATGATCGTTTTCCTGAACGTGAGAGAGCCGATGCCCTGTTTTCTAGTTTTTTTATTCTTAAGAACCTTTTAATATTTCTGGCGCCTTTTACCCCACATGCTATGGAAAGACTGAGATGTTGTCTAAACCTACCAAAGACAGTTTATTGCCGCTCTGAAATTGCCACTGCCATGCAGCCTGGCCATCAGATCGCTGCCCTCGACTCTCGTTTTTTCTCCCTGCCAGAACAAAGTCGTTGTGATGAATAAAAAGAACTCCCCTCAACACATAAGAGTGCAAAAATGGTTAGCAAATAAGGGGGTAGCCTCGAGACGTGAGATCGATGGTTGGATAAAAGAAAGCAGGCTTAAAATTAACGGTGTTATGGTGACTCCAGGTGATCGTTTGCATGAAGCAGCCACCGTTCACAGTGTGGATTTGGACGGCGCTCCTCTCCATCTCACCACTAACACTAGAGAGCTTATCGACTATTCAAAAAAAACAACTGAATTATACGGTATATGTTATAAGCCAAGCAGGGTACTGGTCTCTCGGCGCTGCCAAGGCGGTAAAACAACCATCTATGATCTCCCTCATGTCAAAAAGTTTTGTCAGCAAGTACCGAGTGGTTTTATTCCCTATGTGGGACGACTGGATTATCTCAGTGAAGGACTGATCCTGCTCACAACTGATGGTAAAATAGCTGAATATCTCACCCATCCAAAATACAGAGTCCCTAAAATCTATATCATTGCTTTACCACAAGAACTCACATATGCTCAGATCAAAACCATCAGAAATGGCATGGTATTAGACGATGGTCCGGTAGATGGTGTATCATTTCAAGCGACTGAATGTCCTTCTTATTTACAGGGAGTGACAGATGATCCTAGCCATCAAGACTCCCTTAATAAAAAGCTATATTGGTATAAAATCGTTTTATATCAAGGCAGAAAAAGACTTATTCGACGTATGCTTAAAAACGTCAAGGTATCCTCTGTTGTTCGTCTTATTCGGATCCAAAAAGCCGGGTTAAAATTACCAAAAGATCTTAGCTCAGGAGCCCTCCTCGAGATTACTCGAGAGCACATTAAGCTGAAATAATATTCCCACAGTGTCCTGTGTTTTTCTTGAATATAGTACCGCTAGAGTTTGTGATATCACTGCCTTTTTAGCGACTATTATTATCTATTACCCTTTATCCTATCTCATGGATATATGATCACACCTTAAGTTTATATCCATGGTTTTTTATGACAAGGTACTCATCTGATAAAATAGAGTCATATTCTTGCCACCCATGTGTCATAAGCATTTTTCAGTGTAGTCGCAAAACTGAAGTTATGATCATCCCTAAGACCAGATCTCCAGATTGCTTCCTAACTTTAACATTTCAAGCTGAGTAAAAATCGTAACCTACTTGAATAATATGCTTTTTTTGCGTACGTGATTCTTAAAAACATACACGACACCCCTATGATTTCTTCAATAATAGAGAGTTCTCCAGGTATACCATTGATCTTCTCAGCTACTAACAAGCCTTGACTGCGATCTGTTACTTTGCTCATCCTCCGACATACTTTCTTTAATACTGCTATTACTCCCTCTGGTACTGACCTACTTTCTGGCAATTGTGTTATGGGAGTTATTCTCTACTTGAGCTTTACTAAAATACAAATGAAGTCTCTCGTAAGACTGCAGGAAACTACTGATATCCAACACCAACTTCATTGTCGGTTATTAACCGGAGGTTCCAGCATGACTTTTGAGCAATTTTTCTTGCTGGTTAACACTTTGATTTTGCATAGCCCAGGACCATAACCGACTCTTTCTGTGAAAGCCAAAGAGTAAGTACAAACCTAAAACAATAAAAGGCACCGACAGTATTTGCCCCATACTCATAAACAGATTTTGCTCAAAAGCAACATGTCGCTCCTTAAATAGTTCGATGAACATCCGGTACAGAAAACCACTCGTCATCACAGCACCAAACATTCTACCTTCACCAATCTTGGCTTGCTTAAAGTGGTAGATCAAATAAAAAGATATCCCAATATAAAAATAACCAAAACTCTCATAGAGTTGGGTAGGGTGACGGGGTAAATTATCAACACTAGCAAATATGATAGCCCAGGGCACATTGGTCGTCAGACCAATGATTTCTGAATTAAAAAAATTACCAATACGAATAAAACC